>JAIROS010000006.1 GCA_031257405.1 Puniceicoccales bacterium
CGGGTACCGACGCCGACGGTATCGGTAGTGGATTTGACGGTGAAGACGGCAAAGGCGACGTCTTACGGAGAGATTTGTAAAAAAATGAAGGAAGCGGCCGAGGGCCCGCTGAAGGGCATATTAGGGTACACGGAGGACGAGGTTGTTTCGTCGGATTTTGTGCACTGCGATTTATCGTCGATTTTCGATGCGGGGTCTGGGATTCAGTTAAACGACCGTTTTTTCAAGCTAGTGAGTTGGTATGACAACGAGTGGGGGTACAGTTGTCGGTGTGTGCAATTGATTTCGAAGCTGGCGAAATTTATTTAATTTTTATAATTTTTTTATAAAAAATTTCAATCGTTGCGGCGATTCAAGTAGTTAACTGAGTTTGAAGAATTATTTTTTCGGGAAAATTTTATCAATTTTTTGTAACGCTGGGGCGAGTTTTTCGACCTCTTCCGCCGTATTGTAGGGCGCGAGCGATAGCCGGACGGTACCGTTCACCCCAAGGGCTTTCGTCAGCGGCTGCGCACAGTGGTGCCCCGCTCGAACCGCAATCCCTTCACTGTCCAAAATACTCGCCACATCGTGGGGATGCGCCCACTTGTGAATAAAAGAAATAATCCCCGCACGACGACTGTTGGGCCTTAAAATTTCAATGGACGCGTTGCCCCCGAGTACCTCGAGAAGCCGATTCCGAAGACGCTCGCCATGGGATCGTACCCCACTCCAATCCATCTTTTGCCAAAAATGTACCGCCGCCCCTAACCCCGCAATGCCAACAATATTCGGCGTGCCCGCTTCAAAGCGAGTGGGAATGCCGCGGAATGTAGCCGGCCGATCAAAGGAAACTTGTTCCGGAACACCCCCGCCAACGTGGTAGGGCAAAAATCGCTCCAACAATTCCTCGCGCCCATATAAAAATCCAATCCCCGTCGGCCCAAACGCCTTGTGCGCCGAAGTTACAAAAAAATCACACCCCGTCGCCCGTACGTCCAGCGGACCGTGACTCAACGATTGGGCGCCGTCAACAATGAAAATCGCCCCCGCCGCATGCGCCATCTCCCCGATCCGCCGAAGGGGATTGACCGTCCCTAAAACATTCCCTATGTGGGCAACGGTGACAATTTTCGTGCGCTCCGATAATTTTTTTCCAAAATCTTCTACGTCGAAATCCCCACTCTCTGCCATGTTTACGACCTTTATCGCCGCTCGTAGGCGCTGCCACGGCAAAATATTCGCGTGGTGCTCCTGGACGAATAAAATAATTTCATCCTCGGGCGTGAGCGGTGTGTACTGCGCCGCTAAAAAATTGAGCCCCTCCGTCGTCCCTGAATTGAAAATAATTTCCTGCGGCCCACCGGCATTTATCCACCGGGCAACCACTTGGCGCGTCGACTCGTACATGGCTTCCGCCCGCTCACTGAGCCCGTAAATCCCGCGGTGGACATTCGCATTACTCGTGCGCAAGTGCTCCGCCATGGCCGCAATCACGCACTCCGGTAATTGGGTCGTCGCCGCGTTATCGAAGTAGATCAGCGGCTTGTCGAAACGATTTTTACTGCCCAAAATCGGAAACTGTCGGCGGAATGTGTCGGCGTCAAAATCCATCTTTCAAAAAAATCCTCCCAAACCTCCTCCGCGTAAACGCGACCCTCGCCCCACCCTCATGCCACCAAGCTTTGAAAGTTTTTTTATCATTGTCAAGTATTTTTTTTCGGCGCGGGAAAGATTATCATTTCGGTCGGGGGATTTTTGAAATTCTCCATTCGTTGTGCCTAAAATTGGTGAATTCTGTGGCCGGTGCAATGGAATTTAGTTGAAAATTTTTTTTGGATTTTATATTTTTTTGCCACAAATTTTCCCCCATAAAAATCACAATATCGCCACTCGCAATGCCGCCCAAAAAATTATTTTCCACGCCTAAAATTGGTAAATTTAGTGGCCGATGCAACGGAATTTAGTTGAAAATTTTCCGGGGGATTTATATCCTCCCTCACCATGGACTCGCCCCTAGCTCAACCACAATATCGCTCCGGAGGTTTACGGGAGATCTGGGGCATTTCGTGGCCGATGATCCTGGCGGCGATGTCGAATTACTTCATGACCCTAGTCGACCGCATCATCCTTTCCAAATATTCCGCCGAAGCATTCATCGCAGCGTCGGGCGCCCACTCCTTCTACTGGGCTAATACGCGGGCAATGATGGCTTTTATGATTATGACCGGCGTATTTATTGGGCAATTCAATGGGGCGCGGAATTTTCGGCGGATTGGGCAGGTGACGTGGCAGGCGATTTTGGTAGCCTTTGCCTATTACATTGTCCTCATACCGTGCGCGCTCAACGCAAAAATTTTCCTCGCCGATACCATCGAAGATATTGGGGCGCCCTACTTAGCCATTATGCTCCTATTTTTACCGTTTAATTTAGCGGGGATTGGGGCGATTGGTTCTTTTTTTCTGGGGATCGGCCACACGCGCATTGTACCGATCGTGGTTTTGCTATCGAACGTTATCAACATTATTTTGGGAATTTTTCTTATTTTTGGCTGGGGGAATCCGTCGGAAATGGGAGTTTTAGGGGCGATGCAGTCATTTGGGTTACCGTGGCGTTGGTTGGAGCCGATTTTAAGGGGGTTAGGTGCGATTGGATTGGGGAGTTATCCGGCGATGGGGGCGCGTGGAGCGGCCTATGCGGCGGGGATTTCGCAGGTCATTGCCTTTATCATTTTTTTGTTTAATTTTTTACGTAAACCTTACCGCCACCGCTACCATACCCACATTTTGGTATTATCTTTTGACGTGATGAAGAAATGTTTACCTTTGGGGGTCCCCAACGCGGCCAATTCGATTTTAAATTCTGGGGGGTTTGCGATTGTGCACCAGATTGTGGCGAAAGTTTGTTCGGCGGAGGACCTATTTGCTTTTACGGTAGCGAATTCCATTTATCTTTTTTTCTGGTTTTTTGTTGATGGACTTGGGAAAGGGATGTGTACGATTTGTGCGAATTACATTGGGAAAAATCAGATGCGGCCGGTTTTTAGTGCGGCGCGTTCGGTGGTAAAAATTTTAATTATTTTTGCTGGAGTGACGGCGATTTTCATGCTACTGATGCCCCAATGGATTTTACATTTATTTTCGGATGGCGAGGTCAGTGGGCGATTACGCTGGGTATTTTTTGGGGCGTGGGTAGCGCTGACGGCGGAAACGTTTCGGGGGATATTGCAGAACCTTTTGATTTCGGGTGGCGACGTGCGTTTTACAGTTTTTTCAAACATTAGTTGTTTTTGGCTGGTTGCATTTTTACCGATTTTTCTATTTGTTTACATTTTGAGGTGGGGTGGAGCGCTCATGTGTTGGCAATTTTTTGCGTTGGACTCTTGCATGCGGATTATCGCGGACTCGCTGCGTTTTACTTCGGAAGCGTGGTGGCGGAAGGCGGTACGGATCGCGCAATTTTCGAGGGACGTCCCAAGGAATTTACCGGATCAGAGTCCGAGGTGAACGATTTTTTGTGAATTATTCGAAATTTTTTTAAAAATTAATGAGGGGCGTATGTTTTATATTGCGTCAAAACAGTTGACAGGCGGCGCGATCGCACAATATAATAGCGAAAATTATGCGGAGAAAAATTATTCTAGGGGCACTGCTGCTATTTTCGCGGGCGTGGGCAAAAATACCGCAAAAAGACGCGCCGAGCGAGTTGGAGATCAGGGTGAATGCCCTGGCTAGTGAGGTAAAAAATTTGGCGGCGGCGGTGGAACGTCTGCAGCGGGACGTGAATGTGTCGAAATTAAATGCCGCGGCGATGAGCGAAGAGCAAAAAATAGAGGCCAAAAAAATCGCGGAAGAAGTACTCCAAGGAAAAAATTTTCCACACCTAATTGACCAACAGGTGAATGCATTATCGTCGGCGTTTTCGAAGGAAATAAATGGACTTGCGGAAAAATTTCAGGACGCTTTGAATCGCATCGCCGCCGCAGTGGACGCGCAGCAAAAAATTGTAAATATGTTACCCAGCGCGCCTGCGGAACAGCCCAGTGGGATCGCCTACGAAGTCAAGGCTGGGGAGACGTTGGAGGGCATTGCCGCGCAGCATGGAGTGACGCGGGAAGCGATCATGAAATTGAATTTTTTCGTCGATGAAAATCACCTACAGGTGGGTCAAATGATCTTTATTCCTCAGGAAAAATAATGCATGGCTGAGGGGAAAAAGTTCAGGCTTGGGCGCGGCCTGGAGCATCTGATTGCGAAGGGGATGGCTTCGTCAGAGTGCAATAAAAAAGCTTCGGCGGGAGAGAATTTTACCAAATATTTTCAGGAAAAATGATGCATGGCTGAGGGGAAAAAGTTCAGGCTCGGGCGCGGTCTGGAGCATCTGATTGCGAAGGGGATGGCTTCGTCAGAGTGCAATAAAAAAGCTTCGGCGGAGGAGAATTCCCTGGAATTATGCTGTAAATTGCGGGAGTTGCCCACGGCGTGCCTAGTCCCCAATGCAAAACAGGCGCGGCGGAAGTTCGACGAAGTGGCCCTGCGAGAACTGGCCGATAGCATCGCCGCCAAAGGTCTGCTGCAGCCAATTATCGTTTGTCCTGCGGCGGATGGACGTTTTTCGATTGTGGCCGGCGAACGGCGTTTTCGGGCCATGCAAATGCTGGGGAAGCCGTCGATTGCAGCGAAAATTGTCGACGCCGATGAGTCGGAATGCGCCATTATTTCCCTCGTTGAAAATTTGCAGCGGGAGTCGCTCAATCCCGTCGAGGAGGCCGCCGGATTTTTACGTTTAATTGACGAATTCGGGCTGACGCAGGAGCAAATCGCACAGAAAGTCGGGAAAGCGCGCGCGACGGTCGCTAACGCATTGCGCCTGTTACATTTGGAAAAGGAGGTGCTCAGTTGTTTGGAATCGGGGAAAATTACCGTTGGGCATGCGAAAGTTTTGTTGGGTGTCGAAGCTCCGGAGGTGCGGCTATTATTGTTGGGGAAGATCATTGAAAGCGACCTCAATGTGCGTCAGGCGGAGCGGCAAGCCCATATTTTGAAATCCGGGAAACCCCTATCTATGCCGTCTAATCCCCGCGAATTGAGCGAATCTTTGATGAAAATTGAGAAGCAAATCGCGAAGCAGCTCGCCGCGAATGTCTCCCTCCAGCATAGTTCGTCCCGCGGGAAAATTATCATTGAATACACCGATGAGCGGGAATTATTGCGCATTGTCCAGTCCATGGGCATTGAATAAATGTTGAAATTTATGGAAAAATTTAGAAATTTTTGTTATTATTTTTACCGCATCGGGATTCGATTTTTACTCGTCGGCGTACCTATTTTTTTGATACATTTGGCTGTTGCTCTGATTGCTAATGTTTGTCGCGGGCGTAAGTTGGGGGAGTCGCGGTAGTTTGGTGGAGTTTTTGTAAATTTTTTTGCGGAAAAGGCGTGGCTATGCGTGGCAAAAGCTCAAGGCTCCGCCTTGTAAAACATGGAATGAAATTCCATGTTTTGCGCGGTTTCCGCGCAGCTTTTGCCACGTTGTCGTCGGGCGTGCGATTGTAAATTTTTTGCAAATAAAATAGGCATTAATTTAGGTTGACAGCGGGTGGCAATGGGATATGGTATGATTCGGTGGATGCGCTGGGCAAATTATTAGCGGGCATTGATACGATTGTTGGCAAGGAGTCGCTGATGGAGCGGCTGGCGCGGAAGCAGGTATTGAGAGTAAAACTTGGGGTTGATCCGACGCGTCCGGATTTAACGTTTGGCCACATGGTTGTTTTCAATAAATTGCGCCAATTCCAGGACCTGGGGCACGAAGCGATTTTACTGATAGGGGACCACACGGCGACGATTGGTGATCCTTCGGGGCGTTCGGCGATGCGTCCGGCACTGACTCCGGATGAGGTGGAGTGCAATGCGCAGACCTATCTCGAACAAGCTTTTAAGGTAATTGATCCGGCGCGGACGGTGTTACGCCGCAATAGTGAATGGTTTCGGAAGATGTCTTTTGACGACATGCTGATCCTAGCGCGGAAGATGACGGTGGCGCGCATGTTAGAGCGGGATGATTTTGCTAAGCGCTATCGGGAGGAGGAGCCCATTTCGATCGTAGAATTTTTATATCCGCTGATGCAGGGGTACGATTCGGTTATGTTGGAAGCGGACGTGGAACTCGGGGGGACGGACCAATTTTTCAACCTACTGGTTGGGCGTGCGTTGCAGAGGGATTATGGGCAGCCGGAGCAAATTGTCATAACGATGCCGCTACTGGTTGGGCTTGACGGCAAGCGCAAGATGTCAAAAAGTTACGATAATTACATTTCTTTTAACCACTCATCGCGGGACATGTTTGGGCGCATTATGTCGATTACGGACGATGCCATGTGGACTTATTTCAAGTTATTGCTGGAATATTCTGACGGGGAAATTGCGGCGTTACGGGGGCGGCACCCGATGGAGGCCAAGAAATCCCTTGCGAAATTACTGGTGGCGCGATTTTTTGGGGAAGTTGTTGCCGGCGAGGAGTTAGAATATTTTGAATCTGTATTTTCGGAGCGGGAGGTTCCGGAGCACATGTCCGAGTTTCCGTTAGGGGCGATTGGAGTGGGGTCGGTGGCGCTGATCGATGCGCTTCATCACACGCAATTTTGGGGTAGTCGGAATGAAATTCGGCGGCTTATTGAGCAAGGCGCGGTAAAGGTTAATGGGGGTGTGGAGGAGGATTTTAAATTTTGTTTACAACCGGACCGCTGCCCCTACGTTATTCAAGCGGGGAAGAAGATTTTTTTCAGAATAATATAGCGCAAATTGGCGAGATACCTTTATAAGAAAAATTTGATAGAATTTTTATGGAAGTCAAGAAAAAATATGATTTGGCGCAAAATAATTTCACCTAGATGATTTTTGATAGCAATTCCAGGTCCTCCTTGGCGGTGATTTTCAGGTTGACGCGACTGTTTTCCAAAATTTTGATGGCCCCAGAAAAAATAGAGGAATCGTCGGTGAAATGCCGCCGTGAATGAATGGCCGCCCCGTAATCCTTGAAAATGGCCGGGAAATAAAACGCCTGTGGGGTTTCCAAGACCCAAAGCGCGTCGCGCCAGAGATACTGCCGCCGTTGCGCCGAAATGGTAAGTGGCGGATGGGCCGTTGTAATGGGATTTTTACGGTCGGTTTCGGGATCACTTTCCGCCGTGGCAGCAATGATCGTATCGGTCGCGCGATGCCCGAGGACAACCCCCCGTTCCGGCGATAATAGCGCATCGATGGCCAAAATCTGTTCCGCGGTAATCATCGGCCGCGCCCCGTCGTGGATGAAAATGTAAGCGTCCGCCCGAAGTTGCTTGTGGACGAATTCCAGCGCGTTGAATACGGAAAACATCCGCTCGGGACCACCCGTGACCCACACAATTTTCGCCAGTTCTCCGGCAGAATATTTTTTTTTGACAAAATTTTCAAATAATTTTTTCTGGGATTCGTCGCGATAAACCAGGAGATAGCGGTCGAAATTTTCCGCTTTGCGAAAGGCTTCCAGGGCATAAAATGCGATCGGCTGACCGCGTAGCGAAGTCAGACATTTGTCGCCCCCGCCGAACCGTCTCGATCGACCCGCCATCAGTATAGTCGCGTAGCGCTGCATTATTCGAAATCAATTAACACCATTTTTAATATAAAATAACATTGTGTCGAGGTCAGACATTTGTCGCCCCCGCCGAACCGTCTCGATCGGCCCGCCATCAGTATAGTCGCGTAGCGCTGCCTCATTTAAAATAAATTAACACCGTTTTTAATGAAAAAATAAATTAACACCGTTTTTGGCGCAAAATAGCGGCGATGAATGACCCAAAAAGCGGGTGGGCTTGCCGCGGCTTCGACTGGAATTCGGGGTGAAATTGTACCCCCATAAACCACGGATGATCCCGCAATTCAATGATCTCCACCAAATTTAAATCGGGATTGATCCCGGAAGCAATCATGCCGTGCCGCTCGAAAGTTTCGCGGTAATCATTATTAAATTCGTAGCGATGGCGGTGGCGCTCGTTGACGTAGGTGCTGCGGTAAGCTTCGTAAGCCTTCGTGTGCGGCGTTAATTTGCACGGGTAGTTCCCCAGACGCATCGTCCCGCCTTTTTTCGTGACGTTGACCTGGTCGAACATCATGCGGATAACCGGGTGTGCCGTCTCGGGAACCATTTCCGTACTGTTGGCGTCGGCGTAGGCGAGGACGTGCCGAGCGAATTCGATGGCCGCAATCTGCATCCCTAAACATAGCCCAAAATAGGGGATCCGGTGTTCCCGCGCGAATTTCGCCGCTAAAATTTTTCCTTCCACTCCGCGGTTCCCGAACCCGCCCGGTAAAAGGATGCCGTCGATGGAGCTGAAAATCTCGTCGACGTCCCCGAGCTGTTCCAATTCCTCCGCGTCGATGACCTCCACGTTCACCTTGCAATCATTCTCGATCCCACTGTGCGCAATCGCCTCGTATACCGATTTGTAAGCGTCTTTTACATCCAGGTACTTGGCCACAAGCCCCACCGTGCACTCATTTTTGGGGAATTTAATTTTTTCGACGATATTTTCCCAGGGTAAAATTTCGCAGGCCGACGCCGGAATACCCAATTTTTGGCAAACGATGTCGTCGAGTTTTTCGAAATGTAAAAATAAAGGGAGTTCGTAAATCGAAACCTTCAGGTCCAATTCCTCGATCACCGATTTTACCGGAACATTACAAAATAAACTGATTTTTTGCCGCATATCGTCGGAAATGGGGATCTCCGTGCGGCAGATAATAATGTCCGGTTGGATGCCGATCTCGCGCAGTTTAGCGACACTTTGTTGGGTCGGTTTGGTTTTTAATTCGCCGGCGGCTTTGAGAAAGGGAATCAGCGTCACGTGCACAAAAAGGACGTTTTCGTGCTCCAATTCAAGGGCAAGTTGGCGCAGCGCTTCCAAAAACGGTAGACCCTCAATGTCCCCCGTCGTCCCGCCAATTTCCGTAATCACAACGTCGGCATCTTCCCCAGCCGCGTAAATCCGACCCTTAATTTCGTTGGTGACGTGGGGAATAACCTGCACCGTCTTGCCCAAATAATCGCCATTGCGCTCCTTCTGTAAAACTGATTCGTAAATTTGCCCCGAAGTGAGTGTGTTTTTTTTTGACAATACCGACGACGTAAAGCGCTCGTAATGGCCGAGGTCGAGATCCGTTTCCGTGCCGTCCTGCAGGACGTAGACTTCACCGTGCTGCGAAGGATTCATGGTCCCCGGATCGATGTTTAAATAGGGATCGAATTTTTGTAAACAGACCCTTAGACCGCGACATTCCAAAAGCGCCCCCAGTGACCCCGCCGTCAATCCCTTGCCCAGCGACGAAACAACACCACCCGTTATGAATATGTACTTCATTGGGCCTAGAAATAAATGAACGCTCACCGGCTACAAGAATAAAAATGGCGCCCTAATAATAAGCCGGCTGGAGTTGGTCGATTGGGGGCGATTGCGAAATGGACTCGGTTGACTGCGTTGCGAAATGGACTCAATTAATTGCGGCAAAAGCGACGCGGGAACCGCGTCGGGCTAGGGGGTTCCCCCTAGCCCACAAGGGGCGATGCTCCTTGTGCTTTTGCCTGTATTTTTTTACAAAAAATATTCATTCCATTTTCCAGCTGACGACGTCGATCGATTTATTGTCGTCTCCGATTGTAAAAATAGCGACCTTTTCCCGCAAGCCACTGTCCGGTACTTTTTCTTTAATCGTTGGGCAGGCATTGAAGATATTTTGTGGGATGACGACGTCGGTATCGGTGGCGGCATCATTTTCCACAACTAATTTAATATCGGCGTTATTGAAGCGATCGGCGAGGCGCGTGCGATTGTAGGTCCCGTCGCTATTTTTTTGGAAGTCGTCGTCGGAAAATTCGAGGAACGAAATGCCGCGGGGGTTGAGGTATTCGCTATTGGTTTCGAGGGGGGATACGCCGTTGATTTCTTTGCCGGAGAGCGCGCGGATCAGGTTTATGGATTTTGTTTCGTCCAGGGAGATAATGGTTTCGGAGGCTAATGGAGTATCTTTATCGGCGATTTGCGGGAAATATCCGTACTCGCGGTAGTAGGCATTGAGCGCGAAAACGTAGCGGCCGAATTGAATTTTCGACTGATTCATGTACACCGAGCGCTTAACTTTTCCGAAGGCCGGTAGGACGATCGAAGCGAGGATGGCGATGGCGGCCATGACGACCATGAGCTCCAGGGTCGTGAATGCAAATTTTTTACTTTTCTTTATAAAATTTTCCATAAATTTCTCCATTGAATTTACAAAACTAAATTTTCGACTGATTCTCTACTTTTTTTTATAAAATTTTCCATAAATTTACAAAAATCCTCCATTTGTGATGATGATATCGCCGCCGTGGCTGTCGCTTACGTATCCCCGTTGATCGATCGCGGTGCCTTTGGAGGTATTGAGGTTGCGTTGGGGATTTTGCTGACCTTTTGGGCCCTTCGAAAGGAGAACGTAGGAGGGGTTGTCCCAGCTGTCGCCGTCGGAACGCAATTTGTAGTAGTAAATGTAGTCGCTGAGGAACGGGTCGACGAATTGGCCGGCGATTTCTTTAATGGTGGTGGTGACGAGGTCTTGTGCTTTAGGGCCGCTAGTTGGGTTACCGTTGGGGTCGGTAATTCCGTGGAGGGCGGCGCAGAGGATTATGCCTTGGTGGTCGTCGTGGGCTACGATTTTAGGGTAATCGCCGTGCAACGCGCGATATTCCTCCAGCATTCTAGCCAACTGAGTTAATTCGGATCGGGTGAGGATTTGTTTTTCGCGTTCTTGGAGGGTGCTGTAAATTTTGAATATACTGGCGGCGGCGGCCAGGAAAATCGCTGCGGTACACACCATTTCGACGGCTGTAAAGCCGAGTTTATTGTGTTGTGGTGATGGGGAAATTTTTGAAAATTGCCTATGTAATGTTGCGGAGGGTATCCACGGCATGGGGCGTATGATGTTAAATTTTCGGAAAAATCAAGTTTAAAAAACTTTATTAAATGCTAAACCGATGGCCGAATTTTTATAATTTCTTCCATAACGGCCCAAAAAATTGAAGTCGACAAAACAGGATTGCGAGTAATTGAAACGGAATCCCATGGTGATGAGGCATTTTGTTTTGTCGAATGAGACCTGAGTTTCCCTTTGCGATTCCAATATATCCTCTGGGGAACGGTCCGTGTGGCTCGTGGACCAGTGTTTGCAGAAACTGCGTTCGACGCCGAGGAATAGGTGGGCGCGGAATTGCTCATTATTTTTCTCGCACTTTAAACCAATGGAGCCCTCGACGGAATCTAATTTCAAGTGCAAACGTTCTTCTCCCCCAGGTATTGCCCTAATGCCGCCAGATGAGTCGGTTTCATATTTTTTATTGTCAATTTTTTGTCTAAAATTTCCGGTATTGAGGGCGATATTGGGTCCAATTTTCCAGTCATTGCCCTCAAAAAAACTGCGGTAAATATCGATTTTACTGTGAAACGCCAGGACATTTCGTAAAAACCTGTATTCTCTTGAGCCGCCGGCTGTCGAACCGGAAGTGGGACCGGCGATATTTGTACTGCGCAAACTAAAGTACTCCCTATCCTTTGGTTTAGAAATGCCGATGGACGATATGGTGGAAATGTCAAAACCCCAAATGTTGTAATTCCCGTAATACCCGCCGTACCACGTGCGTAAATCACCCGTCGAAGCCGATTTTTTTCCATTACTGCCATCGCCCTGGATTTTCCCGTACACCAAATCGCAGTGATTCCCCGTGAAGCCGCTGAAAAATCCCATGTAGCAGGTCCGTTTGAGGATGAAATGATCGTAGGCGAAGTCGAGTCCTATGAGCCCATTGCCGCCGTTGGAATCGTAGAGCGCTGCGCTTTGGTGGGAGAAGTTGAGTGCGCCCCAGACGTTGAGAAAACATGCCTCCTTTGGGACGGATAGCTCTTTTAGCGCCGTGGCATGCCGTATAATCGTGCCATTGGCGGTATGCATGTTGTCCCCTATCATCGCGGCAACGGCTGATGGCGACAGTGCGGTGAAGTTTTCCTCGGGTTCGGAAGCGGCGGTCGCGGTAGCCCACGCCCGGGAACCCAAGTCATTGATCCCCGCAGCCCCCCATAACATCCCATATAATACACCGCGCTCCAAAATGTCCCATTTCGAAATACGTTTCCCAAAAGCTACTCCACCCATTCACCCCTAAATGTTGAATATAGAGTAAAAGTCAAGGTTAAAATATTTTTTTATGGAAAATATTTTTGCAAATATCTTTTTATTGAACGTTTAGAAAAAGTTTTGCATATTGGCAAAATAATCTTACATATCAGCGGCAACCGTGAGTGCGACGCTAACAGTTCATCATCTATCCATGGCTTACGGCGATTATACGGTTATGCGTGACCTCGATTTTACGATCGATGGCGGCGAAATTTTTTTGATTATTGGCGGCAGTGGCTGCGGGAAAAGTACGCTGTTGAAGCACCTTATTGGCATTGAAAAAGTAGCCGACGGGACGATTTTTTACGGCGAAGAGGACGTCAATGGGGTAGTGAGATCGGGGCATGTGGCGCGGAAATTTGGGGTTCTTTATCAGAGTAGTGCGCTGTGGAGCGACCTCACCATCGCCGAAAATGTCGCCCTGCCCCTGAGCTACTACACCGCTTTATCGCCGAAAGAAATTGCGGATCTCGTGTCGTTTAAGCTTTCGCTGGTTGGTCTGAGTGGGTTTGAAGCGCACTATCCCTTTGAACTTTCCGGCGGGATGAAGAAGCGGGCGGGGTTAGCGCGGGCGATGATTTTGGATCCCGAATTTTTATTTTTTGACGAGCCTTCTGCGGGGCTAGATCCTCTGACGTCGAAGCGCTTGGACGACCTTGTTTTGGAAATCCGCGACTGTTTTGGGACGACGGTAGTGATCGTTACCCACGAATTGGCGAGTATATTTGCCGTTGGGGACCGCGCCATTTACCTCGATGCGCAGAGCAAGACGGCTCTCGATATTGGTGCGCCCGAGTGGCTATTGCGCCATGGTACGCGGCCGGTGCGCCAGTTTTTATCTCGGGGGGCTTGCGATGTCTAGGAAGGTTAATCCGTTTGCGATTGGTGTATTTGTAGTGGGGGCGATTGTCATTTTTTTGAGCGCTTTTCTCTTCCTGTTTCGCGGGAATTTTTCCCACAACGGGATGACGTTTGTACTCTATTTTAACAGTTCGCTCAATGGCCTCGACGTCGGTTCGCCCGTGAAATTTAAGGGCGTACGCATTGGGAGTGTGCGGAAAATCGAGATCGCCTATGATGCGGAAAGCAGTTCGGTTTTGACGCCGGTTATCGTGGAGATCGACGTGACTATTTTTTCGCCTTCGGCGCAGGTTTTGTCGAAGGTGGATCGCAATAAATTTTACCAGAGCCAGGTAATGAGTGGGCTTGCGGCGAAGTTGTCGATGGAGAGTTTTGTGACGGGGAAGCTGTTCGTCGAACTCGATTACTACCGCCCCAATAAAATCCGCTTTTATGTAAAAAATAAAACAAGTTTTTCGCAAATCCCGACCGTCGCTTCGGAGATCGAGAAATTTATTTCCGGCGCCGATAACATCATTAAGCAGTTCAGCAAAGTTGATTTAAAGACGATTTCGAGGCGTCTGGTCTCGATTCTGTCGAACGCCGATGAGCAGCTCAAGGGCTCGAATCTCAAGGAATTAATTCACAATATTTCGAATGCGTCGGTGAGCGTCCAGAATTTTTTCAATTCGGATAAGATACGGGGGTTAGTCGAGCGTTTTTCCGCGGCGATGGGCGACGTACAGGCGTTTTTAGGGGTGCTTTCGCAGACCGTGGAGCGTTTCGAAGGCAGTATTGGTGCGACGGCGAAGGATATTAGTCAAGCTTCGCGGAAGTTTAGCGATACTTGTGAGCACGTTTCCGGATTAACCGGTCCCCATTCGGATTTCCGGGAGAGCGCCAAGGAATGTTTGCAGCAGGCGACAAAGGCGCTCCGTTTGCTGCGCTGTTTCCTAGACCTGCTCAACCGCACCCCCAATGCCCTTTTCGCTGGAATTAATTATGAGGAGAATTAGAAAATTTTTACCGGCCAATGGCCTTTTATTGGTATTTTTTTTACTGTGCTCGGGCTGCACATTTTTCAAATCGACGCCGGATCAAACGCGCCTGTTTAGCATTGGATTTAGGCGGGAAAAACCGGTGGCGACTTCCATCGATCGCGCCAGAATCCGTATCCTAATGGGTCATTTCCCCGATTACCTCGATAGCCCGCAAATTATAACGAAAATCGGCCCCAACGAATTGCGGAGCAACTCCCGTTACCGCTGGGCGACTTCCCTCCCGGAAAACATCCTCCACATCGTACGGCGGCACATCCAACAAAATTTCCCGAAGGCTCGCATCTACGCGTTCCCAAAGGATAGTGCGTGTAAAATTGATTATACGTTGCGGCTGGATATCGATGCGCTAGAGATTCACGAAACGGCGCAGGAGGTAACTTTTTCCGGCACGTGGACTTTTTTAAATGCGAGCCACGAATTGGTGAATTGTTCACCTTTTGAGTTCCACAAGTCGTTTGGAGGGGTGGCTGACCGTTACGGCGAAATGGTGGCGAAGGTGGAGCAGGTGATTCTCGACCTCGGCGATGCGATTGCGAAACAAATGGACTTCCTCCTCCTCAAAAAAGACGAAACTGCCGATAAAACGTAAAAAATTTTCCGAAACATGGACTTTTTTAAATGCGAGTCACGAATTGGTGAATTGTTCGCCTTTTGAGTTCCACGAGTCGTTTGGCGGGGCAGCGTAAATTTCCAAAAACGTGCTTGCCTAACTAAAAAGAGTCGATATTTTCACCATCGCAATTATGGCGAAAGTTACGATATCAGATGTGCTCGGGCGGGAAATTATCGATTCCCGCGGGAATCCGACCGTTGAAGTCGATGTGATCCTGTCCAATGGCGTTATCGGGCGAGCGGCAGTGCCTTCCGGGGCCAGTACGGGTGAACGGGAGGCGATTGAGTTGCGCGATGGGCGCGCGCAGTGTGAATTTGACGGCATTGACCCCCAAAAACGTTACGGCGGGCGGGGTGTTTTAGCGGCCGTGTACAACGTGCGAGAACGGATTGCGCCGGCGATTATTGGTTTGGAAGCGTGCGATCAGGCGGGGATTGACGCATTAATGTTAGCGCTTGATGGTACGGAAAATAAGGGTGAGTTGGGTGCCAATGCTATTTTAGCCGTTTCGCTGGCTACGGCGAAGGCCGCGGCCCATTGTCTCGGTATCCCCCTCTATCGCCACATTGGGGGCATTAATGGCCGAGTATTGCCGGTGCCGATGATGAATGTACTCAATGGCGGGGCGCATTCGGACGCTCCCGTCGACATCCAGGAGTTCATGATTATTCCCCATCGCGCTGCGAATTTCCGCGAAGCCGTACGGATGGGAGCGGAGACATTCCATGCGCTAAAGGCGGTACTCAAGGCGCGGCATTTATCGACGGCGGTGGGCGATGAGGGGGGATTTGCGCCGGATTTAAGTTCCAACGAGGACGCTTTAGATGCCATAGTGGATGCGATTCGCCATGCGGGGTACGTGCCCGGGGAAGATATTTCCATTGGATTGGATGTGGCGGCGTCGGAATTTTTTGATAGGGAGGAAAATTTGTATATTTTCAAGAAGTCGGATCACTCGAAGCGCAATGCGGCGGATATGATTGAGTGGTACAGGGGGCTAGTTGGGAAGTATCCGATACGGTCCATTGAGGATGGGTTGGATCAGAATGACTGGGCTGGTTGGGACGAATTGACGGGCCATTTGGGTAGCGAGGTACAATTGGTTGGGGACGATTTATTTGTGACGAATCCGAAGTATTTGCGGCGTGGGATTGGAGAGGGCATTGCGAATGCGATTTTGGTTAAAGTGAATCAGATTGGGTCATTGACGGAGACGTTAGATTGCATTGAGCTGGCGAAGATTTCTGGGTATGCGAGCATTATTTCGCATCGTTCGGGCGAGACGGAGGACACGACGATTGCGGACATTGCGGTTGGGACGAATGCGGGGCAGATCAAGGCGGGGTCGATGAGTCGGACGGATCGCGTTTGCAAGTATAATCGTTTAATGCGCATTGAGGAGGAGTTAGGTGA
This sequence comes from Puniceicoccales bacterium, assembly GCA_031257405.1. Taxonomy (GTDB): domain Bacteria; phylum Verrucomicrobiota; class Verrucomicrobiia; order Opitutales; family LL51; genus LL51. Next base: position 16,150 of record JAIROS010000006.1, read on the forward strand.
GCATGGGATTTTTGCGGGTAGTAGGTTAGAGTCTTAATTTTTTGCTTTGAAATTTTAGCGCAATCGATCAAAATTTTGCAATATTTTCGTTGACAGGGGGATTTTTTTGTGAAATTTTTCCGTTGAAAAAATAAAAGGCGATGAGGGTTGAGCAAAAATCGGAGGCGTATGCGTAAATTGCGGATTTTGATTGGCTATGAATTGCAGCAGTATTTTTTTTCGCCATTTTTTTATGCGATTTGCGGTTTATTTTTATTTTTATTGGGGGCGATATTTTTCGTTTCCCTGATTGTTTACGCTGATTTTCGCCAGGACGAGCCGCTGCCGATGCAACTATTTAAGGCGATGGGGCTGCCGCTGCTAATTATTGTGCCCGTTTTGACGACGAGGGCGATTGCGTCGGAGAAGGTGGATCGGTATTTTGACTCGCTACTGCTCTTGCCGGTGAGCAATATTTCGATTATACTGGCGAAATTTTTGGTCATTCATTCGATTTACGCCGGTTTATGGGCCATGGTGGCTTTTTTCCCCGAGATCGCGCAGCAGGTTGTTCCTTCGCTGGGTGAGTTCCGTGATTTTACGGATTTTTGGGTACGTTTAGGCGGGTGGAGTTTTGTAAATTTGGTAGGAGGTATGGCGATAGCGTTTGGGTTATTGGCGAGTGTTCGGGCCAAAACACCGGCCACGGCGATGGCGATGAGTGTTGTCGGGATTTTTTTATTTTTAGTTTCCGGGGAACTTTTCAAGCATATTTTGGGGGTATTTCCGGATCGGTTTGAAATTTTTTCATCATTTTATAACAATTGGAATATATTTTTTCAGGTGGAGGATTTTTGTCGCGGGATTTTTGACACGCGGGTTATCATCGCTTACATTAGCGCGACTGCTGCGTTACTGTGCATGGCGGCGGTTACGTTGCGGGAGAATTGAGTGCGCCGGGATTTTTTTACAAGTGTAAATATATTTTTTATAAACTTGAGCGTTGGAGTGGATAAATTTTTTTATGATTGTTTTTTTGGTTGCATTGGGGGAAAATCTTCGCATACCCCCTTCCAGCAGCGCAAAACGCGATTCGGATAGGGTCTTTTGGAGTTCGATTATAGGCTCGACGTGGATCAATTTTCATTTTTGGAGCAATCGTAGCGATCGCATGCTTTGTTATTTTTGTAAATTTAATCACGAAATATATGGATAATGAACCCCTAGAGGGCGCAGTGCCGACGCCTCGGAAGCGCATCTCTCGCAAAACAACTCAGACGGCTACCCCTTCCGAAACGGATGTCCGGGAGAAAGTCGGCGGCAGTGCCGATGTTTCGGTGGCGGCTACGGAAGGCGCTTCGATTACCTGCGAGTATTCCGATTTACTTTACGCTTCGCCCGTCGAAGATTGGACGCCGAGGGCGGTGGATGAGGCAGTTAGCGGTAATTTTTGCGGTGCGGGCGGTCCGAAAGCCGTTATTTCTACCGGCGATGCGCCTTACTTCAAGAGGGAAAAATTCCCACCGGATACTGCCAATACTCATTCGCGTCGGTATTCTGGGCGCGGTCGGACGGGGGTAAACGAGGGCGAAGGGAGTAATGTCGCGGAAAAGTGCGGCGGCGCGGAAAATTACGAATCTCCGGAGCGTAGGGATCGCCCGGAATCCCGCTGGAATAATGGCAATAATCGCAAAGGACACACATATTCGGGTGTGAACGAGGGCGAAGGGAGTAATGTCGCGGAGAAGTGCGGCGGAACGGAAAATTACGAATCTCCGGAGCGCAGGGATCGCCCGGAATCCCGCTGGAATAATGGCAATAATCGTCCCGGGAACCAGCGCAACGGAAATGGGAAATATGGCGCCGGCAGTAGCGAAAGCCATCGCACGGCATACCCCAATAATTCCCAAAATTCCCAGCGAAATAACCAGCAAAATCGCCAAAATCGCCGCCGGCCAGCCGCAACTATCCGCATCGGCGCGTTTTCGATCGGCTACCTGCGGGGCCTGGAGTGCCTGGGCCAGCGGACAAAATTAGATGAATTTTACCATTCTTTGACGGACGACGATAAAATCCCCCTCCAACTCAACGAAATACTGGATAAATCGGACGATGATTTGGCTGATTTTTTAAGTTCCGGCGACTGCGATGAGGGGAGTTCGCGGTCGAAAATGATCGATAATTGCATGGGGGCGGCACTCGCCGAAAGGCGGCCCATCGCCGTAAGGGGCATTTTGGAGTCCATGGAGGGCGGCGACGGTATCATTACTTACGCCTGCGATGGCTATAAAATCCGCGCCAAAAGTACGTTTGTTCCGCGCTGCCTCATCCAATCGTTCGGGCTCCGCCGGGGACAAACGTTGACCGCATTCGTCCACCCGCCCCTCGAACAGTCCAGTTGCCCGTTTGCACTGAAAATAAAAGATGTTTTGGGGAGATCTCCCGAGGAAGCCGCCAAGTTCCCGCGCTTCAAAGACCTCGTCCCCTATTACCCCACGAGGCGCATTTTTTTGGAACAGCGGGGGATTTCGGCGTCGGACGGGGTATCGATGCGGGTAATCGATTTACTATCGCCCATCGGTTTTGGGCAGCGGGGATTAATTGTGGCGCCGCCGAAGACCGGTAAAACGATGCTTTTGCAGGGGATTGCGAACGCGATTATTGCGAATCAGCCGGAGGCAAAATTGTTAGTATTGCTGGTCGACGAGCGGCCGGAGGAGGTAACGGATTTTGCGCGCCACGTCAAGGGGGCGGAGGTAATCAGTTCGACGTTCGACGAGTACGCGGAAAGCCACATCCACGCCGCCGATATCGTCATCGAAAACGCCCGCCGCTGGGTAGAAGCCGGGGAGCACGTTGTGATTTTACTGGACTCGATCACGCGTCTTGCGCGCGCTTACAATGCGGAACAGCCGAGTTCTGGGAAGATCTTATCGGGGGGGATTGAGGCGAATGCGTTACAATTGCCGAAGCGTTTTTTTGGATCGGCGCGCAACATTGAAGGGGGTGGCAGTTTAACGATAATAGCGACGGCGTTGATTGAGACGGGCAGTCGGATGGACGACGTTATTTTTGAGGAATTCAAGGGGACGGGCAACATGGAGTTGCATCTGGACCGCGCCATTGCTGACAGGCGCATTTTTCCGGCGATTAATTTTGAGCGCAGTGGTACGCGGAAGGAGGAGTTATTGTATCATCCGGACGAGCTGGCAAAGATTTACAATTTGCGGCGGGTATTTCACGGGGTACCGGCCATTGATGCGATGGAGATGTTGATTGCCCGGTTAAAAAAATGTGCAACGAATGTAGAATTTTTAATGAATATTAACCGCTGATTGACGATTCGGGGGGGGCGTGATGTCGGCGGAATATTTTTTAGTTTGTGCCCATTAAATTGTCAATAAATTATCAAGGTCGGACCAAAAATGGAACGGCAATTGCTCCGGTCTAGCGGCGGTAGAAAAGCCATTTTTTTGGAGTAATGCAGCCACATTTTCGAAATATTCCGGTAAAAATATCCGCAAAAGAGAACCCATCTGTTTGCGCCGTTGGGTGAAAATTTTACGAATGAGCACCTTTGTTTCCAAATGAAATATTTTGGGAGCAGACAGGCGTTGCAGGTGGATAATGGCGGAATCGACCCCGGGAATAGGCGAAAAACTATTGCGAGAAACCGGAAAAATCGTCTCGCAATGGTACGTGGCGTGCAGAAAAATCGAAATGGCAGAGCATTTTTTTGAACCGGGTTGCGCCAAAAATCGCGAAACAGTTTCCCTTTGGACCATGAGCGTCATGGAGGTGGGGAGTCGCGGTTGTTTGAGGGCGGCGTCGATCCACGGGGTCGATATATTGTAGGGCAAGTTGGCGACGACTTTAAAAGGGGCGTCCCGGTCGGAAAACCCTGCTAGTGGTTGGGCGACGGCGTCGCCGCGGATGATTTGGAAAGTGGGGATACGGGCGAATATTTTTTGGAGGAAGGCGTGCAATAGGGGGTCGCATTCGACGGCGAAGACGCGGCAATTTTGGCCGAGTATGGCGCGCGTCAACGTCCCCAATCCGGGGCCGATTTCGATGACATTTTCGCCGGCGCGCAGCTGGGCGAGTTCCGTTGATTTGAGAACGATATTTTTGTCAATAAGAAAATTTTGTCCCCATTTTTTCTGGGGTATTTTGGCTAGCGAATCCAGGGCGGCGCGGGTTTGTTTTAGGGACAGCGGCTCGAATAGTGGGTTTATGGCCATGTCGTCGGACGTGATTTTGTGGGAGGAGTTGCGAAATTTTTTGGAATTTGCAAGTTAAAAGCGATTTAGTTATCGGAGGGGATATATTTTTATTTTTTTTGAAAAAATGACTTGACAAGCGGAGTTTAAATCGTTCTTTGAAGAGATCTTTTATGCGAAAAACAAACAAATCCATTGCCAAGCGTTTCAAAGTCACGGCCACGGGGAAAGTTCTCCGCCGCACGAGTGGTTTCCGCCATTTTTTAAGGAATAAAACGACAAAGCAGAGTCGTTCGGCGAGACAGGATCAAGCTGTTTCTCCTGGATTTTCGAAGCGGATATTGCGGGCGATTGCGGTCGGTTTGTGATGCTATGGCTGAGGATTTTGTGGGGGCGAAATTTGATGGATCGGTGATCGATGAGTATTTAAGGAGGAAGTATGCCGAGAGTTGTTAATGCGGTTGCGACGAAAAAGCGCCGGAAGCGGTTATTGGAGCGGGCGAAAGGTTATTTTGGGAACAAGTCGCGTTTATTCAAGTACGCGCGCGAGGAGGTGCGCCGCGCGGGTGTTTTTGCTTACAGGGACCGGAAGCGGAAGAAGACGACGATGCGGCAGCTGTGGATCGTTAGGATTAATGCGGCGTGTCGCGAGCTAGGGGTTTCCTATTGTCGTTTTATTGATGCGGCCAAGAAGTTGGGGATTAGCCTTGATCGTCGCATGTTGAGTGAGTTAGCCATTCGGGATGCTGGGGCTTTCAGGGCGATTGTGGAGAAGGCGAAGGGGGCGCTGGCGTGAAAAATTTTGTGTGGTTGCTGATTTTATTTGAGAGAGCGCAGTTTTTAGGTGTGATTTGGTTTTCGTCGGAGGCGTAGAATTGGAATAGTATTTTAAGTTAATGCGATTTTGGTTATTTTTTATGGTGAATTATGGAATGTGGGGTGCCATTTTTTGTAGTCATTTTGCGGGTCGTAGGCCGTTTCGATGGCGTCGTTAGGTGCGCTAATTTGCCGTAGTACGGTGGCGTGGTTTTCGAGGTTGTATTTTATAAAAGTTATATCACGATGCGCCGATTTTAGTGGCTGTGTTTCGAGGCAATAGAGAATTTTTTTTCGGGACCGCAAGGCGTCGTAGTCCATAAGCGTGATTCGATTTCCTTCGGAAATGTAAAATTGCGTGGTGTTTTTAGGGATGCAAACCAGCCCAGCCGCGTCGGGTAAAAGTGTGGCTCGAATTCGGTCGATGAGTGCAAATGTACTGTACGAATAGGTGCGAATTTCGGGGTGCATGATCTTAAAAATGTGAGTAAACATGAGGGCTACACGGATACCGATCGTCTTCCCGGGGCCTTCACAAAAAATAATTTCATCAAAATCAAACCCACCGACAAAGGGCGCCATGAGTGTAAAAAATCCAGGCAAAGTGTCATTTATTGATAAAAAAAATGTCAAAAACCGATCCCCTTCGAGGACGCCGGCTTGAAATACGACCGTAGCCGTGTCGATGAGGAGCGATTTCGATGCCATTCCCACAAAAATCAGAAAATTTAATGCCAATACAATAAAAATTCTTATAAAAACATTGCGCGCGCCCCGCGAATATATTTTTTTCTTTTTGGACGAAAATTTTTAATTATTGACTTGACATGGCTTCCGTTTTGTAATAAGCCATTTACGAAAGATGGGAGAAAGCCCGAGAGATAAAATTGTGTTTATTTGCAGCGGAAATACTTGTCGAAGTCCGATGGCGCAAGTTTTTCTGGAAAGTCGGGCGCGCGATATTCCGGAAATCGCCCGTTATGGGGTGACGAGCGCCGGGTTATGGGCCCACGATGGGCAGAAAAGTTCTTCGGAAGCGCGTGTAATTATGCGGGATCGGGGGTATTCGTTGGAGGGCCATCGGGCGCGGGTATTGACGCAGGCCGTGGTGGATCGTGCGGCGGCGATTGTTTGCATGACGCGGTCCCATGAGAAGATTTTGAGGAAAAATTTTACAAATTTACCAAATATTTGCATTTCTTTTGCGGAATTTGGTGGCGATATTGCGGACCCTTGCGCCGGAGATTTGGAGGTTTACGGGAAAATTGCCGATGAAATTGAGCAAAAATTGTCGTCAATTGTTGAATTTTTAAGGAAGGAATTGAATGATCATTAGTTTAGGATTGGACCATCGCGCGGCTCATTTACACGATTTTATCATTGAGCACCTCGAGGCGTTAGAATTTGAAGTTCTCGACCGTGGTGCCAGTGATGCTACGCCCATTGATTACCCGGATATTGCGAAAAAAGTTGCTAAGGACATAAAGACGATGCAGGCGAATTTTGGGATTTTAGGTTGTCGGACGGGGATTGGCATGTCGATTGCGGCGAATAAATTTCAAGGGATTCGGGCGGCGCTCGTTCACACTGCGGGTGACACGCGTTTAGCGCGCGAGTACAACGATGCGAATATTATGTGTATTGCTGGGGAGGCGATGGCGCTCGATGAGCTCAAGGGGATGTTGGATATTTTTTTCATGACGGATTTTGAGGGCGGGCGTCACGAGCGGCGGCTTAGTAAAATAGTGGAATTTGAGTTTAGTCAGCTGGGCCAGAAGTGAGGTGTGAATGAAATTTTGAACCATGCGGATCGGCGGTATTCAACGTTTTTCGTCCATTGATTTCCCGGGGCATTTGGCGGCTGTCGTCTTTACGGTTGGCTGCAATTTACGTTGTCCGTTTTGTCACAATGCGGAACTGGTCACGGGGTCAATTGATGCGATGGCTGAGGGAGATGTTTTGGAATTTCTTTCGGGGCGCCGGCGGCAATTGGAGGGGGTAGTGATCAGCGGTGGCGAACCGACTTTGCAGCGGGATTTACCGAATTTTATTGAAAAAGTACGGCGCCTGGGTTTTCGGGTAAAATTGGATACCAATGGGACGCGCCCCGATATTTTGGAAGATTTGATGGGGCGTGGGGTATTAGATTTTATTGCGATGGACGTCAAGCACGAGTGGTCGCGCTACGCCGAGGCGTCTGGATTGGAAGGGGTTGAGGTGGAAGCGATTCGGCGTTCTGCGGATTTGGTTATTGGCGGGGAAGTGGACTACGAGTTCCGCACGACGGTTATCCGTGATTTTCACGATGCGCGGGATATTGTGGCTATTTCCCAGCAAATCAGCGGTGCGAAGAGTTACGTTGTCCAGGAATTTATTCCGGAAAAAACTTTGGATGCTTCCTTTTCTCGAAAATTGCCCTTTGAAAAATCCTCCCTCCGAGGCATTATTCCCGAAGTGCTTCGGAACGTCCAGCGATTCGAGATCCGCCAGTGAAAATCTATTTTTATCGCCCCGTTATTCAGTTTCATCGGGTTATCGGGGATATTTTTGAAAAAAATGATTTTTTTTTGAACGTTTTGAGAATGGTGGCGTCTTAAATATGACAGTAAAATGTATTCCTTTTATAACCTTGAAGGGCGTCGCGGGAATCGTGGCGCTTTTTTTGTTTACCTCACCCGTTTTTTCCCTTACTTCCCCCAATATGGATAAATTTTCGACGACAGCGGAATTAAAAGCGATCCCCGATGGCCAGACGGTCGTTTTTAAAACAGTTTGCGTCATCCGACAAATCGAGCGCCGTAATGCTAAAAATGGATCCGAATTCCTGAAAATAGAGGTGGGCGATCGGGCGTCTTCCTTCTGGTTCACGTGCTTTGCGAGCTCGTCCGTGTACAATTTTTTCCAGGCGGCCGCCGCGGACGACGTCATTTTCCTCGAGGGCATGAGCCGGCATTACCAGGGCGCATTTAGTCCCGATATCCTTTCCGCGCGGAAGTTAAGTGACGCTGAGATTCGGTCGGGGAATTGGCGTTCGCAGTTGGAGCAGCGGTCGCAGGAGGACCCCGCGGAGCTCGAGCGCGAGATGCGCACTTACATGGAAATGATTGGGAATCCGCAGTTACGCGATACGGTCAAGGGCGTGATTGAGGAACTCGGCGGGCGATTTTTGAGGAGTGTTGCGGCGAAATCCATGCACCACGCCTATAAATCGGGCCTGCTCGAGCACACCGTCCACGTGACCCGCGCCGGCATTAAACTTTTACAAATTTACACCGACGTCCCCCGCGACCTTGCGATTGCCGGGATGTTGTTACACGACGTGGGCAAAGTCGAGGAGTACGAGGGGGATCTCGCCGTTATGCGCACGAAATCGGGGATATTGCAGGGGCACATTATTTTAGGTTATCGGCTGGTACGTCGGGCGGGGCTTCGGAATGAGTTAGATTCGGCGTTACTCGAGCGGCTGGAGCACATTATTTTGAGTCATCAGGGGCAATTGGAATTTGGAGCGGCGGTATTGCCGGCGACGCCGGAAGCGATTTTTGTAGCTTTGGTGGACAATTTGGATGCGAAGATGGGGATGGTTTCGCAGTTGCTGCTATCGACGCCCGCCACACAAGTATTTTCCGAGCGTTTTCCCGGTTTAGAGTCGCAGATGCTCGTCGAAAAATTGTCCGAATATCCTTGAAAATTGGGTTGCCAAAAGTAATTTTATTGTTAATTTGCCCGCTAAAGATCCGAAAAACATATCCACTGGGGCAAAATTGGTTAGTAAATGTGCGAAAAAGATTGAATGGAGTGAAAATTTAGGCTTATTGGGGCGGTCCCCGTGGATGTGGCGGAGAAGTTGAATTGAGATGAATGCGAGTGAAGAAATTTTGGAGGAGAATGGCGAAGGGGAATTTGCGCCCGTTGAGCGGCCCGGGGAGAAGGCTTCTTTAATCGGCGATCAGCGGGTGGCCCCGGACGCGACTCTTTTGGAGGATTTGAAGAGTTTGGCGACGTTGAGTTTTGGTACGCGTTGGAGTGGGGGGGAATCGGGGTCGCATTTTTCCGCCGATCGCCCGCGGAATCCCCAGAGACGCCCTCCCATGCGCGATCACAGTGATGAACCGCGCCGCAATTATCGTCCGCCGCAGTCCTCAGAACGTGAGTCCGATGCCCATAAAAGAGAAGAACGGCCCTTCCGCGAAAGCCGTGGCCCGCGCTTCGACGACCGCCGCCGCGATAGAGTCCCGTTGCCGCCCTTTGAAGTGCGCTTTTATCAGGAGGATCGCTCCTTCGATTTGCTCCTCGACGAGATGCGGAAAAATTGTAAAACTTACGAACTTTTTACGGTAGCGCGATTAATTTTACAAAAACCGGAGCGATTTGTAGCCGTTGTGCGCCGGCGGCCGGATCGGGAGGGGGTGATTGCGCCGCTATATCTCTCGCTTTTGGACGATTTGGTATTTGAGTCGGAGCAGGAGGCGATGGCTTACATTATTCAGCGGCATGTGGAGGAATTTTTCGACGTGGAGGAGCAGGCTGTGGAGGCGCCAAAGGGGCGATTTACTTGCGTGCACCGCTGCGGCCTCACGAAAAAATTGCTTTCCGCACCCAATTATCACCGGTACAGATCGATCCTGCGCGAGCATTTCGACGGCGAGATTACGGCGATGCCCTTTGAACGTTTTTTGACAAAAATCGAGACGACGAAGGAGGAGAGTGATATCCAAAATTGGCTTCAGCAGATGAGTCGGCGGGTCATTTACACGCCCAAGGCGATCGACGAAACCGTGACCGATCTGGCGCCGATCGAGTCGCTGAGTGGGGTCAAAAATTACCTTTTGCGGCACTATCGGGACCGCATTATGCGCGAGGTGACGGCGATTCGGGTGATGGGTGGGGTTTGCGAGGGGATGCCTTCGCGGGCGATCGCGCGGGCGATTCAATTTTTCCTACAGCGCCAACGCCAATTCCCGTTTGACACGGCGAGTAATTTACGCCATCGTTTTCGTCGGGCGGGCTTCGGGATTTACCGGAAGGGGAAGGAAAAAATTTTGTATGTTTGCGCCGTAAAACGCAAATTCCGCCGGGCGGGAGATATATTTGAGCCGACTATTCAGGCGCTGATTACGTTTTTGGAGCCGCTCGAAAAAATTACGCTGCAGGCCATTAAAAGGGACTACATCGATGCCAACGGACTTTCGGAAAAGGAAGTTTGGGACGGTTTGAATTGGTTGATCCGCGAGGGCTACGTCATCGACTACGAAAATGGGGCGTTGTTTTTGAATCCCTCATTAGCGGCGCCCAAAGAGGTCACTGAATCTCCCCGAAGCGCAGGAGAAATTCCCGGCGACAACACGGTCATTCGGCTGGAAATGGTGGAAACGGCGATCGAAAAATTATCGGACGGGACTTTAGCGATCGCTCCGGAGACACAGTTGGCTATCCCCGAACAGCGTTCAACGGTACTTTTGGCGGCGGAAGGGAGTCATATGGGTACCGGCGGAGCGGGAATCGCGGCAGGAGATACGCCCGATGAAGAGAAAAATGCGGCGCAAAATGGAGAAAATAATTGATTAGTACGCGGGATCTGTTAGTTGGTTAGCATGCGAGATACGTTGGCGCTGCAATTAGTGGGGAGGCGATTGCTGTCGGGGCCGAGCAGTCCGAAAGAGGCTTTTCACCTCACCTTTGAGCGAGTTCCCGCGGCGAAATTTGATTACCAGTGCGGGGATTCGGTTGCATTTTTGCCGGAAAATGAGGCGGGCGACGTCGAGAAAATTTTGGCACATTTTCATATCGATCCAACCCAAAGTACGATCGATGGCGACGTGCGGGAACTTTTTCTGAAGCGCTATTGTGTGACGCATTTGGGGGAGCATTTTTGGGAAGCCGTAGGTGGGCGATTGGGCGGAGTGGACCGGGAGAAATTCGACCGCTATCGCGCAGAAAATGTGTTGCAGACGGCGTCGCTGTGCGATGTGATCGACCTATTCCCTTCTGTAAAATTTACAACTGCGGAGCTATTGCCGCTCCTCAAAAAAATGCAGCCGCGCCTGTATTCCATTGCTTCGATGGCGGCGGAGCGGATGGATTTAGCGGTGGTTGTGGTGCGCTATGGGCATTTCATGGGGGGGGTGCGTTACGGCGTAGCTTCCCATTATTTGTGCCACCGGCTGCCGTTATATTGGCCGATTTCTGCGTTTATTGCGCGGTCGAATTTCCGATTGCCGGGGGACGCGTCGCGGGACATCATCATGGTTGGGCCTGGGACGGGGATTGCGCCTTTCCGGGCATTTTTACAGGAGCGGGCGGCGATGCGGGCGGCGGGGAAAACGGTCGGGAGAAATTGGTTATTTTTCGGAGAACAGTATCGCGCGTCGAATTTTTACTACCGAGAGGAGTTTGAGCGCTGGCAATTTTCGGGGGATCTCGCGCAGTTGGATTTAGCCTTTTCGCGAGACCAGGACTACAAAATTTACGTTCAAGATCGGATGCGTGAGTGTGGCGGGGAGCTATGGAATTGGCTAGCGCGCGGGGCATATTTTTACATTTGCGGCGAAGCGGCCCACATGGCAAAGGACGTCGAAAGCGTGCTATTGGACGTTATTCATCTCCACGGCGGGGTCAGCGATCCGGAAAATTTTTTGAAGCAACTGAAGCGGGAAAATCGCTACCAGCGCGATGTTTACTGAATTTTGGCGCGAGACAGAAGAAGAGAAAAAATTTTTTGAGTATAAATTTTAAAAATATACTTGACAAAGGCGGAATATTTTTCAACGCTAGCAGGTGTGAGGGTGGGGCGACCAACGCGTTTAAATTTCCGGTCAAAGCGCCGCAGTTTTAAATATTTTTATTATTTTAGCTATAAGTTTTGACGATACCCTCGACGAGTTTTGTCCAGCCGTCGATCAGCACGAACAGCATCATTTTAAAGGGCATCGAGATGGTCATGGGGGAAACCATCATCATTCCCATGGCGAGCAAAATATTGGAAACGACCATATCGATGGCGATAAAGGGCAGGTAGAGGAGGAAGCCGATTTGGAAGGCGTCGGTCAACTCGGAGACGACGAATGCGGGGATAAGTACAAGTAAATTACCTTCTTTGAGATCTTTTTGCATTTGTTGGGGCCAAATTTGCTGGGCTGTTTTAAGGAAAAATGCCCGCCCACGTGACTTCGTATGGCGCTCCAAAAAACGTTTAAGGGGCCCGCAAGCCTCCGTTAGTTTGGGTTCCAACGCAGCAATATTATTCATGTCGAAGTCCATTTTGCGCGCGATATCGAAGGTATCTTGCAGGACGGGGTACATGATATAAATGGTGAGCATAATCGCCATCCCGTTGAGGACCATATTGGGCGGGACCTGTTGTACGCCGAGGGCATTGCGGATTAAGCTGAGTACGCTGGCGATTTTTACGAAGGAGGAAACCAAAAGCAACATAAATGGCGCCATGGTCAGGGCGACCAGCAGTACGATAATGGTTGTGGGATCGAGGGTTATGCCGTTCATTTATTGTAAAATTCGATGATACGCACCCCGATTCTCCCGTCGACGTCGAGTAATTCGCCGGTTCCGATGGGGGTATCGTTAGCGCAAATGGTTACGGGGGCGTTCGTCGGGTTACCGCACTCGAAAGTATACCCCTCCCTAATTTTCTCCAATTCTCCGATCGTGATTTTTTGTCTACCGGTTTCGAAGGTCAGTATAATGGGCATTTTTTCGACTGTAATGGGGCCATTTTGGGTTTGTTTTTTAGGGATTTCCGGATGTTTTTCCAATGCTGGGACGGTTGGCGTATGGTAATCGACGTTTTGGGCGGTGAGGGGCGGCACGTGTTCCGCTGGGGCGATATGGGTTTGCGGAGGCGTTGTATTGGCGTGGAGGTCTTGGCTGGTTTTATGGGCGAAGTTGGGATCGGAGCCGATTGAATCTTGTGGATTATTTTCGGCGGCCGCGTCCGGATTTTCCGTGCCGTCTCCGGTTCCGCCATCATTTTCAGAAAAAGCTTCGCCGTTATTGTCATCATTTGGAGCGTTTCCTCCGTTGGAAACTTCGGCGGCTGCGTCCGGATTTTCCGTGCCGTCGTTTACGGGAGAAGCTCCGATTTCGCCATCATTTTCAGAAAAAGCTTCGCCGTTATTGTCATCGTTTGGATTGTTTCCTTCGTCGGAAGTTTTGGCTTCGTCGGAAATTTCTTCGTTTGCATCATTTGTACTCATGGTCGAAATTCGTTGTTCGGTTGGAATTGAAGGAGCGGGCGGATTGGCGGCGGAAGCGTCGGGAGGTGACGGTATTTGGGCATTTTTCAACGCATCGGCATTCATTTTAGCGAGTTCGGCGTCGAGCTGCGAAGTGTCTATTTTTGCGCCCGGACCCGCCGCCGGGGGCTTAGGTAACGGGGCATTCGTGCCAGTGCCAGAGCCGCCTGGAACAGCCATGAAAGGGACTGCGGCTATCGAGTTGTTGGTTTCGTCTCCGTCGCTTCCGTCGGAACGGGTTTTGGCGAGGTTTTCACCCGCAGTGTTACTCCCTTTCCCCTTATCCGCGGCATTATTTTCGTCCGGAACATCCTCGTCCGAAAATTCGAAAAGATTGACATCCATTATACCTTCCGCACCCATAATCGAAATTTGTAAAATTTTTACATTTATTGGATAATTTGCTCGACGGTCACGCCTTCTTCCGAAAAACTTCCGCAAATGCTAACCCCATCGAGCCCCACGATGCCGACTTTTTTCGATTTAGCAAGCTCATATTGATCCAAAAAAACGATGTCTTCCTCCGCTAAATTCCGGTAATCTTCCTTCGAAAGCCGCGTAGAACCGACACATACCCGGTATGCCATTTCCATGTTTTTGAGGCTGCGGAGGCTGGGGGTAAGGGGGATTTGTTTAGCGAGGAGTGCGAGGGCTTCCTTTGGGGCGGCCAGGGTCCCTGCGGTGACGTGATTTTGCTCGGAAGTGAGGGTAAAATCGATGCCATTTGGCGGCCTTTCGGCCGTAGTGGCGCCGACGGAATCGATTGTAACAGTCGTTTTGAGGGTCGTCGAGAAGTGTTGTTGCAGCGTTTCCGTTGCGATTTGGAAGGCGAGCAATCGGATATCTTCCGGCAGCGATGGGAGGTCGACGCCGTCAAATTGTTGTGAAAAAAATGCTAATGGCGGCAATAATTCCAGCAGTAGCGTGCACGGATAACGTCCGATAGTCAGCCCGATTTCCGTTGAAAATTGTGTTTCGTGGCGGCGAATTTCGACTTCGAGGGTCCGCCGATCGCATTGAAACGCGAAACAAATCCTTCGGCCGTAAAAAATATTGTCAATAAAAATATCGTTCCGAGATACTTTTTTTAGCGCTAGTAATTCCATCCGCCGCTTTTACTAAGGAAATTTTTCCGAAATGCCACACTTTTTGAAATTTTGGTGCGAGAAATTTTCGAATATTTTTTTTCAAAGCAAAAGAAATTTATGGTTGGGTCGGTGAGTTAGTTTGCGTAATTTGGCCGAGATCGCTCAGCATGGCGAGGAATTCCGGGGCCCGCACGTCGAACGGCTTGCCGCCCTTGATGCGCGAAAAATTAATGCACGCTAACTCATTTTTATTGTCTTCGTCGTAGCCAATCACGCCCGATTTCCCCTCAATGGCACACTTGACCGCAAGCGCCGCCGATTCGCGAATCATTTTGAGATCGATTTCATTCGCCTTCGCCGATCGCGCAAAGTAGCCACTCTTCTGTACCAAATTTTTCTCGGCGCCAATCTTCTCCGCAAACGCGTTCGCAAACCATTGCCCGGAATTAATCGCGTCCAATTTGATGTGCCCAAACGCATCGCGCGTGACTTCCTTCCCCTGAATTTCCATTTCTTTTACAATATTTTCAATGCCAGCCCCCTCGCTGATGAATAAATTCACGCCGTCAAACGTTTCCATTACCCCCTGGAGGCGTTGCGCTTCGGTAGCAATGTCAAAGGCCATTTCGGGAATGTAAATGCCGTGGATGTCGAAGTGCCCGCGACCTAAACCCAGTTCCGGTAAAAATTTCTTTTCCTTGAGTCGCCGCCGATACTCCAGTGCCGTCGCAACCGTCAGCCAACCACAATTGCGCCCCATGATTTCGTGGACAATGAGGGTACGCGGATTGGCCGTCGATTCGGCGACAATATTTTCGAAAAAAGTCGCTCCTGCGTGGGCGGCGGTAGTGGCTCCGAGGCTTTGGGCGATGGGGTAAACGTCGTTGTCGACCGTCTTGGGAAGACCAATGACGCCCAATTTGTAGTCATTTTGCTGTAAAAATTTAGCGAGATCCGCCGCCGCCGTGTTAGTATCGTCGCCGCCAATCGTGTGGAGCACCTGTATGCCGTCGCGCATGAGCTGTTCCGCTGCCACTTCCTGCGGGTTAGCGTCTTCGGCCACGTACCCCCGCCGAATGCAGTCGCGAGCGTTGGTCAATTTGACGCGACTATTGCCGATGGGACTCCCCCCGTAATCAAAAAAAATCGTCACATTTTGCCGCGTTTCGCCCGTAACGGTAACTTTATCGCCGAGCAGCAACCCCCTGTAGCCCCCGCGGTAGCAAATGATTTCCGTTTTTGGAGAAGCTTTATTGTAAGCCTCGATGAGCGCGCCGATCGCCGCCGATAGACAAGGAGCCAGGCCGCCCGCCGTTAAAATTCCAACCCTTTTCAATTTCATAGTAAATCGATACCCTAAGCATACCACGAAAAATTTCGCTGTAAAGATCTATATTTTGGGAAAATTCGTGGCGCAGCGGGTAGGAGCGGCTAGGGCGGTAATTAGGAGAGGGCGAGTAATTTTTTAGTCTCGCAAAATTTGTGCTGGTAAAGTTCGAAAAGATCGATGACACTTCCACCGCTTGGGAACGGAATTGTGCCGCCGGTCAGGTAAAAAATTTTACCATTTGGTTCTAATTTCGGTCGGGCCCAGCCGAGGAAAGTATCGACGCAAGCGACGGCACGCCCAATGACGTAGCGGTATTGGCGGCGTAAATTTTCGGCGCGATCATTGACGCAGGTGACGTTTTTTAACCCGAGTGCCCCAACAAATGCCTCCACGGCTTTAATTTTTTTTCCGATGGAATCGACGAGGGTAAATTGGGTGTGGGGCGTGGCAATGGCGAGGGGGAGCCCCGGAAATCCGCCGCCCGTCCCAACGTCGAGGACCGTCGCGCCGGCTTCAAAGGGATTTATTTTTAAAATAGCCAGGCTGGGCAGCAAATGCCGCTCAACAATACCCCCGATGTCCTTCCGAGAAATGAGATTGATGTGTTCGTTTTTGGCGCGGACGAGTTCACAAAAAAATTGCAATTGGCCGACTGTGGCTTCGGATAAATCGGGAAAAAAATATTTAATGGTAGTTGGCGAAATTTGCACTTGTTGAAAAGAATGGAAATTTATAGTGAATCAAGATTTTTATGGCTAAAATTCATTTACTTCCGGAGATCGTCGCCAATCAAATTGCGGCAGGGGAGGTCGTCGATCGCCCGGCATCAATTGTAAAAGAATTGGTCGAAAATAGCATAGACGCGCAGGCGAAACGCATTATTGTAAAATTTAGCAACGGCGGCGACACATTTTTGTCGGTTGCGGACGATGGCGTGGGGATGGACGCGGTGGATGCGGCGATGGCTTTCGAACGGAACGCGACCAGTAAATTAGCGGCGATGAGCGACCTCGATGCCCTCAAAACATTCGGTTTTCGCGGCGAAGCCATTGCGTCGATCGCGAGCGTCGCCCGCGTGACCTTGCAAACCAATGACGGCAGCGGCGGTACCGAAATTTACTACGATTCCGGGAAAAAAATACACCAAAAAATTTGCGGATGCCGGCGCGGAACATTGGTAGAAATTCGCAATTTGTTCGAAAAAGTACCGGCGCGAAAACAATTTTTGAAATCCATTTCGACCGAAGCGATGCATGTGATCCGGATCATGCGGGCGTTTATTTTGGCGGAGCCGGAAATTTATTTTGAGTTGTATCGGAACGGAAAATTGCTATTTTCGTCGCCCGACTCTCGGGATTTACGGGACCGGACGGAGCTACTTTTTGGGCATTTTGATCAGTACACGCCGTTGGATTGCGCCGGTGAGGGGGTGCGGCTGCGGGGGATATTATTTGAGCCGGCGGTGGATGGGCTTGTGAACCGGCCGGATTTTTTAATTTTTGTCAACGGGCGCAACGTCAATAATCCTGCAATTATGCGGGTCGTGCGCGATACCTACGCCATGATTAAGTCCCGCGCAACGAGTGTGGGGGCATTTTTATTCCTCGAATTTCACAGCCATTTCGTCGATTTTAACGTCCATCCGCAAAAAAAAGAGGTGCGTTTTAGGAATGATTTATGGGTCAAAAATTTTGTTCAGGAGGCGGTTGTGGACGCGCTTCGAAAAAAAATTGTAAAATTATGTCCCGCCGCGGAAGAGATATCTGCCGGTGGGCGGAGTGATTCGGGGGCGTTTTCGTCTACGATTTCCGCCGAGTTGCTCCCGAAGCCGATGGATTTTGGGCGTTTTCGAGGTGGGCGGCCATTGGCGGTGCCGAAGCTTAATTTTTATCGCCGGGGTAGCGGCCAAACGGGGTTATCGTCGCCGGTGGGATCTTGTGTGGCGGAACGGTATGTGCCTCCGCCCCAGCAGGTTTTTGAGTTGTCGTTGGCGCAAAATTTGGAGCATTTTCCGAGTGAATTGCTTGAAAAAGAGGGATTGCCTTGGAATTTTGTGGGATTTTTTGGCGGCGGGAAATTCGCCATTTTTGAAGCCGAAACGGGACTCATTTTTGTGTCTCTCGTGGCCGCGCAGCGGTGTATTTTGCTGGACAAATTTTTAAATCATCCGGGGGAATTCGCCGCCCAGGGGTTACTCATCCCGCGGGTCGTCACCGTCGCGCCGGATCAAATCGCCGCCATCGATTCTGCCGTGGGGGTGATGGCCGATTTTGGCATTGAAATTGAAAATTTTGGTAAAAATGTTTACAAAATTACCGCATTACCCCGCGAAATTTCGGAGGAAATGGTTTTGCAATGGCTCCAGGATCCGTCGCTCGAAAGCGCTAATAAAGTACTCACGCGGGAGGGTTGGGCCAAAAAATTCTGCGCCCATCTCCCCTTCCAACCTATATGTCAAGAAGAAGTAAAAATTTTACTCAAATGCCTCTTCCGTTGCCGACAATTCATGATTTCTCCTGACCATACAAACGTTTTGTTCGAGATCGATCGGTGCGATTTTGCTAAGAAATTTGGGTTGCAATCGGCTTTGAAGGGGTATGATCCCTGAAATTCGAGGAGCAGTTGCGGGCGTACGTGTATGTTTTTTGGGGGGAATTTTAGTCGCGGTAAAAATGCGGAGTCGGTGGCGTACGGTGCGCGCCGGATGAACGCGGATCTATTTGACCTGAAACACGAGATTCCACTGAAAAAACATGCGGTGGCGATCCTGGCACTCTCTTTTTTGGCGCTTTTAATCACAATGATTTGCTTCGGCGGCCAAGACCTCCTTTGGATCCAGTTTATCCCGCGATTCAAGGCGCGCGTGCAAATTACGGCGCAAATCCCCTTCGAGTACGTCAGCGAAATTAAAACGGAACGCCTCCGAGAACAGCGGCGAAGCCTCGTGGCCCCCGTATTCAAAATCGATTTGGATGCCTATGATCACTTCGAAAACGGCATTTTCCGCCTCGACGAGTTGCTCGACGGCTTCGCAGACCAAACGGAGTCCCTCGAAGCCTACTTTTTTGAACTCAAAGCCTTCGTGCGCAGCTTCAACGATAAACATGCCCTGGACTTTCATTGGAGCGATATCGACACGCTGGTCCGCAATATCGACGCGTACGGCCGGACCGGCGTTTTGGTCGAAGGGCTGGCGATTGTAAAAGATATTTTAAAAGAAGGTATATTTGATCAGAGTTTGTGGCAGGAGGGCAAGGAGAATTTCCTCAATATCGAGGTCCACGGAGGCGATCACCACGGCCGTTATCGCGATCAGGGGGAAGCGGACCGGTTTTTTAAGCTGCGATTTTTTTCGGTGGAGATACCGGCGGACGTGCTACAGGCCGTGTACCGCGTTTTGAAAAATGGACTCAAACCCAATATTGTTTTCGACGATATCGCGACGAGCCAAAAGATGACGAAGGTCGTCCAATCGACGCCCAGTGTGATCCAAAAAGTCCTCATTGACGACGTCATTATTGAGGGGGGGAGTATGGTGACGCCGGAGCATTACGAGTCTTTGCTGGCGTACCGCAACGCTTTGGAAGAGGCTAATATTGCTTCTATCCACGGGAATGGCCATTTTGGAGAGCGATATTTGTGTGCATTTTTGGTACTGGCGCTGATTTATTTATTTTTTTGCACGACGCGTAAGGATCTCAGGAATTTGACCCGCAAAGAAATGCTATTGGCCATCGTACTCCTGCTCATCAATTTACTCGTTTGTCGGGCATTTGTTTGGGTTTTTGAGTGGAAGATATTTGCGAAGGCCATGACATTTGCGCAGGGAGAGGGGGATGGTACGGTGACGGCGGTACTGGATCCGCTATGTGTACTGCCCTATCTGATGCCGATGACGTTTTCTTGTTTGCTGGGGACGCTTCTTTTGCGCACCTACGTCGGTGTGATGCTAGGGGTTATGACGGCTATTTTCTGTAACATGATGTTGGCGCAGCCCATAGAACTCCTGGTTATGATGCTGATCGTCATTTTGGTTTCCGTGTATTTCGTGCGGCATTCCTACGTCCGGACGCAGGTTATTCGCAGCGGTTACGTCGGGGGGCTTTTAGAAGGGGTGATGGCGATTATTTTTGCGATAGGCCATTTTATTCCGCGGGAAATGGTTATTATACAGCTATGTTTAGGATTTGGGAACTGTTTATTGGTGAGCATGATTGTCCTGACTATTTTACCGTTTTTTGAAGATACTTTTAAATGTTGCACCAATATTTGTCTAATTGAGTTAACGGATTATCGCAGTCCGCTGCTGATGAAGTTACAGATTTTAGCGCCGGGGACGTACCAGCACAGTTTAATGGTAGCGAATTTAGCGGAGCAGGCGGCGATTAGCATTCAGGCGAATCCTTTTTTATGTCGGACGCTAGCGATGTATCACGATGTGGGGAAGTTGATTAAGCCGGAATATTTCATGGAGAATCAGAGTCGGCAGAACAAGAATCCGCATGATGAAAAGACGCCTTTTATGAGCGCGTTAATTTTGAAGAGTCACGTTAAGGAGGGAGCGATGTTAGCGAGGACAGCGGGTATACCGCCGCGGATTATTGATGGGATTACGGAGCATCACGGGACGACGATGATTCGTTATTTTTACTCGAAGGCGCTAAGGCAGCGGAATGAGGAGGGGGAGCGGCTATCGGTTGATGCGTCGGTGGTAGATTTATCGGAGATAGAGCGGTCTGTATTTAAGTATGATGGGCCGCGGCCGCGGTCGCGGGAGACGCTTATTTTATCGATAGCGGACTCGGTTGAGGCGGCGAGTCGTTCGCTATACAATCCGACGCCGCAGTCCATTGGGGTATTAATTGACGGTATTATTGAAGGGAAGATCAAGGAGAATCAATTTGACGAATGTCGGATTACGTTTCAGGAGTTAAGTTATTTACGGCAATCATTTTTTGTGACGCTATTGAATATGTTACATTCGCGGATCAACTACGATGAAGTGAAGGTTTGATGGGATGGGGAGGTTTAGTGGTTGGGGAAATTTTTTAAAAAATTTTAAACAAAAAGTAAAAAATAATTATTTCCCTGGAATGAATGGCGGCAGAGGATTATATTTTACCGGCGTGATTATTGTGGGGGAAAATTTGTAATTGTGGTAAAAAGTATAGAAAGTGCTTGACAATGGAGAAAAAACTTGCGAAGCTGAAGGCAGAGGGTGGGGCGAATGTCGCGTCTAGGTCGGTGCGTTAAAATTTTCTTGACTTTATTTAAAACTTATATTGAAAAGATATGGGGTATGTGATAAGTTTTGGCCGAAGGAGGCGATGGAAAATTTTTTGCCAAGCGATTTTAGCAAGGGGGAGTCCGTAGTAGCGGTGATTGCTGGCCGCGGCGAATATCCGGCTCTTTTGGTGCAGCGCATGTTAGCGAAGGGGGTTGCGTGTCGTCTAGTGGCGCTGGAAGGCGAGACATCTCCGGATTTGTGGGAGAAATTCCCCGGGAATCAGCGGGCAGAAATTGCTATCGGTCGCCTAGGGCGCGCCCTAAAAGTGCTTAAGCAATTCAGGGTTTCGGATGTGATTTTAGCGGGGCAGGTCAAGCCGCTGCGATTGTTCAAGGATTTGCATCCGGATTTGCGTGCGCTATGTTTACTGCGGAAGCTGAAGCGGCGCAATGCCGAGACAATTTTTTCGACAATTTGCCAAGAAATTGAGCAAATCGGGATTCGCGTATTGGATGCGCGCAGTTTTATGGAGGCGGATGTGGTACAGCGTGCGAAAAATTTCCCGATCAAGCGGCATATTGTGGAGCATGGAATTTACATTGCGTCGGAGGTGGCGCGTTTAGACATTGGGCAGAGTGTGATTGTAAAAGATGGGACGGTACTTTGCGTTGAGGGTTTTGACGGGACGGACGCTATGATTCGCCACGCGCAATCCCTGGCGATAGCGGATTTACTGTTGGTCAAGACGTCGAAGCCGCGCCATGATTTTCGTTTTGATGTACCGATTTTTGGCATGCAGACTTTAGAATTGATGGGTACGTCTGGGGTACGCTATGGGGCGTTGGAGTCTGGGCGGACGATTATTTTGAATCGGGACCGTGTTTTAGCGCGGGCGGAGGCGCTGGGCATTAAAATTTTTGGGTATTGAATGGATTGGTCGACGTATCTTGCCTATAAAAATCTTTTTCCGAGCCGGCGAAAATTTACATTTTTTACGGTGATGTCGATCGTAGGCGTCGCGCTAGGGGTAGCGGTTTTGGTTGTGGTACAGAGCGTGATGAATGGATTTCAGGCGGATATCCGGCAAAATATTGTGCGTGTGCAGGGCGAGATTCGGATTGAGGGGAAGGATGTGATCGAAAACCTGGCTGATTTTGAGAAAAAATTGCAAAATTTTAATGAAATTGAAGCCATTGCGCCCTACGCCTACGGGGTTGTGATGGTGATGCACGGTGATGCGCCTGCATTTCCCGTTGCGAAGGGAATCGACGTGGATCGGGAAGGCCGCGTGACGGACGTGGAAGGGATGTTGTCGCCGTGTTTTTTGGAAAATTTGGGCGGCGATTGCGTGATTGTTGGGGAGCAGTTGGCGGCGCGGCGCGGCATACGGATCGGCGATCGCGTTGAAATTTACACGCCGTTGGCGCTGGAGGCATTGCAGAAAAATGAGATTATTTTCCCGCGCGATGTCCGGGTCGCGGGTTATTTCTCGGCAAATAATTATGACCAAAACATGATTTTGTGCCCGCTATCGCTGATGCAGGATTTATATGAGTTAGGCGACGGGGTCCACGGGGTTACGCTGAAGCTCCGCGATGGGCGATTTATTGAAAAATATGCTAAAAAAATGCAAAAATTTTTAGGCGACGCGTATCGGGTGATGGATTGGATTAGTGGGAACAGCGAATTACTTTTTGCGCTTCGCTGGGAAAAAACGATGATGTTTTTTGTTTTACTATTCATATTACTGGTGGCTTCGTTTTCGATTTCCAGTTCACTGGTCACGAATGTCGTGCGCAAAGTGCGGGAAATTGGCTTAGTTATTGCGATTGGCGGTGATCGTTATGGAGTAGCGAAGTGGTTTTGTTTGCAAGGGCTTTTCATTGGTTTTTGCGGGACGGCGCTAGGGATGTTATCGGGAGTTACGGTTCTTTGTCAGCGTGATTCTATTATTTGGCTGGCGTCTGGGCTATTGAAATGGGAGGGCGCGCAGAATTATTTATCACAATTCGTGCGGCTCCCCGTAAAATATGATGGCGAAGATTTTGTATTGATCGCGCTATTTTCTCTGCTAATTTGCGTACTTTCGGGGATTATTCCCGGGCTTAGGGCTGCGAAGATCAATCCCGCTGAGGCGCTACGCTGTGAGCAATGACGGTAAAAAACATCAAAAATTTTCTAAAATCGTAAGTATCCCTTCTAGGGATTGTGCCAATGGTATTTTACTTATTTTTTCAAGCTGTTTATCATCAAATGGGCACTCTATATCTTCATAATCTTTTTTGATTTTATCTTTAATCTCAGCATTATTTTTTCCTTCGTAGATCTGACTCGTTAGGAATAGAATCTCTGTCAAAAACTCTTTGATTTGCACTAATTGATTTGCCTTTAATCGATCCATCGTTGACCGATCCGTTGTGCCACTAGTAAACACAACTTTATCAAAATCAATTATAAAAACTTCATCTTTACCGTCAAATAACACATTTCCCCAATTTAAATCAACGTGGAGTATGCCATGTTTATTAAAAAATATAATACATCGCAAAAGAGCTAGAAGCGCTTCAATGCGTTTTGAAATGCTTATAGTTCGTTTAATTTGTCTAATTTCCGGATCCGTATCTTCTTGGTCCGAAAATATAGAAAAGTTGGGCACGGGAATCGAACTATCTACAGGAATCGAACTATCTTTTTGGGCAGGAGAGGTCGCCGAAGCGCGAAATGGAGGCTTATTTTGATCTATAAGTTCTTTCAGGGTTACCGCGCCGGGAAGCATACGAGACCCAACATATTTTTTACCTTCTTTTTCTATAGAAAAAGGCGCTACTATGTGCTGTAAATAGTTCAATTTTTCAAGAATTTCCGCAAAAGAAATATCTGGATTTTCTTTTTGGGCAGCTGCAATTTCTTCCAAAACAGCAATTCTAATTTTCTCTCCGGCTTCTATCTCATTATTTGCATTGCCCTTTATCGCCGATGTGAGTTTTAAAAAATATGTAATTCCATTAGTTTCTGCCGTAAAACATTCTTTACAAGAACCCTGTTCTGGATAAATGGGGGATAGCGGACTGAATGTCAATGGCTCTCCATTTTCAATTCGGTGGGCGATCGATAGACTTAAAAAAGGAAAATTTCTATTTAAAGCCCTTAATTTTCTTGGCGCTGATATTTTGTCTATCCGGAATTGTTTCTGGGAAGATGGTCGATGCCGCAGTGATTTTGTAAATTTTCGACGAATAGGTGTTTGTGAAATAAGCAATGACATCGATTTTTCGCCTATTTTGAGCGTTTCTGAGTCTTCGTCTGTCGCGGAAGGCAATAAAATAGGCGATAGTATTGATGCTTCGTCCCCCTGAAGTTGCGTTGGGAAAGATGGCCACTGCCGCGATAATTTCGTAAATTTTCCATTAAAAAATAAAGCATCCCTGCTAAAATCTGCCTGCGAGCCCCATGAAACCACGCCCCATAACAATCCCCCCAAACTATATGTATATTTTCTATTCAGCATACGATGAACGTTCTACGATGGATTTTCGCCCGATGCAAATTATTTTTGATCGAAAAATATAAGTATAAGAAAAAGTTATATTCTTTATCGCGGCGTATCTCGAAAAGTTGCCGCCGATGGAAAGCTTGTTTTATTTGGATTTTATTGGTATTGTGGGCTACAAAATAGGGATAATTGTTGTGGTTTCGGCCCGGGGATATATTAGAATTATATTAACAATGATTTAAATATTTTGGCGAAATCAATTCATTTCGGCGAGGAGCGCCAGCAGCGATTCGTAACCCATTTCACCGTGGGTGTAATGCTCGAGCGCAACCCGCCGCAGCGTTTCCATACCCTCATTCTGCGCCCGCTCCCGGATCGCATCTTCGTCGCATTTTTGATCAATCATCTTCTGAATGGCCTCGCTGATCGGTAAAATTTCCATAATCGCCTGACGCCCTTTGTACCCCGATCGAAGACATTGATCGCAACCACTAGGCTCACTAACGCGCGCATCAGCGGGAATCACGTACTCCGGCGCAATTTCCTTCAAAAGTTCCGGGTCGCATGGCCCCGTTTTGATGCAAAAAGGACACAGCTTCCTAGCAAGACGCTGCGATAATACCCCCCGCAACGTCGCCGCAATGAGGTAAGTCGGTAAGCCCAGGTCGAGGAGACGCGTAATGGCATTGACCGTGTCTTTGGCGTGAATCGTACTCAGGACGAGGTGGCCGGTTAACGCCGCGCGGATGGCGATTTCAGCGGTTTCTTTGTCGCGGATTTCCCCCACCAATATGATGTTCGGCGCCTGGCGTAACATCGATCGCAATGCCGCCGCAAAAGTCATGCCAATAGTCTCGTTGACGGATACTTGGTTGATCCCCTCCAATTGGTACTCGACGGGGTCCTCGACGGTGATCACTTTCCGTTCCGGCGAAGATATTTTTTTAATAATGGAGTACAGCGTCGTCGACTTCCCCGAGCCCGTTGGTCCCGCTACGATGATGATCCCATTCTGGATCGAAACGAGTCGCTCGAGTTTGAGTACGTCCCTGTCGCGGGCGCCTAATTTTTGAAGCGAAAAATTGTTACTATTGCTCTGGAGGAGCCGCATAACGATGCATTCGCCCAGGTACCCCGGTAAAATCGAGACGCGCACGTCGAATTTTTGTTCCCCTTTGGTGAGGGAAAATCGGCCGTCTTGGGGGATGCGTTTTTCATCTATTTTTAACTTCGCGAGGATTTTAACGCGGGTAACGAGGCCGCTATGCAAGTTAACGGGAAGTTTACGAATGGTTTGCAATTTTCCATCGATGCGGTAACGGATTTTGACGTAGGAGCGATAGCGTTCAAAGTGGACGTCGGAGGCGCCCATTTCGACGGCTTTTTGGATCCAGTAGTCGAGGAATTCTTCGGCGGAGCTATTTTTTTTATGGGCAGCGGCGGTTGTAGGGTCACCGCCACTGTCTTTTGGGGCGTAGACTGCGAGCTCTTGGGGATCTGGGAGTTTCGAGCGTTTGCGGAGGAATGAGCGGAATAGCGACATTTTTAATCCTTTTTTAATTTTTTTAATTTAGTGGCTGTGATTTTTTTACAAGCGATTGTTGGGTTACCGCTACTGTTTTTTGGGGCGTAAATTGCGAGTTCTTTGGGGTCTGGGAGTTTCGAACGTTTGCGGAGGAGTGAGCGGAATAGCGACATTTTTAATCCTTTTTTAATTTTTTTATCTTAGCGACCGTGTCATTGATGTCGGCCACCAGCATTTCCAACTCGCTTTCGTCGACTTCCGGGAAAATGGTGAACGCGCCATCCCTAATCGTCCCGTCGATGGGCGTGGATAACCCAAGCGCTTTGCCGTTGAAAATGAAAATAATTTTCCGGCCGGAACATTCCACAGACAGTTTATACAGCTCGAAGGCCGCCTGTTGCGTCAATTTAAAGAGGATACATTTCCCGAAATTTGAAGCCACGGTGCGGGCGAATTCGACGTCCTTCGCGAAGAAGGCAGGGTAGGAGCAAACGCCGATACTCAGTCCGCTGATGGGCAGAACGGCGGTGGGGATCCAGGTTGTATTTGGTGAATTTTCTTTACTTTCGATGTAAAAATGGAAGTCCGACTTCGGCAAATCCTTAGCCGTCTGGC
This sequence comes from Puniceicoccales bacterium, assembly GCA_031257405.1. Classification (GTDB taxonomy): domain Bacteria; phylum Verrucomicrobiota; class Verrucomicrobiia; order Opitutales; family LL51; genus LL51. Next base: position 42,695 of record JAIROS010000006.1, read on the forward strand.
ATCCGCCCGCCAAGCATAGTAGCAATATCGCGGCCTTTGCAATGCGCCTTTTCTCGCTCATTTAGGGAACGAATGTTAGGGATTTTGGTTAGAAAGGAAATCTTTTTTTGGGGCAGGAGCGTGTGGAATAGGGGTGGCTAGGACGATCTTTTGTCGGCCGATTTGTCAATAATGAGTAAATTAGAAACGTCGCCGCCGGCCATTTCGAGGCGGTCGATGAAGTCCTGCGCCTGCGTTTTTTCCGATCTGCTTAAGGAATGAAGCGCGAAAAGTAGGGTGGCTAGGACGACCTTTTACCGGCCGATTTGTCAATAATGAGTAAACTGGAAATGTCGCCGCTGGCCATTTCGAGGCGGTCAATGAAGTCCTGCGCCTGTGTTTTTTTAATTTGCTTAAGGAATAAAGCGCGAAAAGTAGGGTAGCTAGGACGATCTTTTACCGGCCGATTTGTCAATAATGAGTAAACTGGAAACGTCGCCGTCAGCCATTTCGAGGCGGTCGATGAAGTCCTGCGCCTGTGTTTCTTCTTCAACTTGCTCGGCAATGTACCACTGCAGTAAAATTTGGGCGGCGTAATCCTCCACTTCGATGGCGACACGGTACATTCCGTTGATCAGGCGCGTTACGAGTTGTTCGTGCGCCAACGCTTCGCAGAAAGCTTCCAGCGGCGAAGCATATTCCGTTGCCACCGCTTGGATGGCGGGCAATTGGAGGTGGTGGCCGCGGTCGTGGACGTAGTCGAAAAACTTCGTAGCGTGTTCGATTTCCTCCTTCGCCTGGAGGCGCATCCAGCTGGCAAAACCTTTGAAAGGCGTCGTTTCGAAGTAGGCGGCCATGCCGAGGTATTTGTAAGCGGATTCGAGTTCGTTGCGGATCTGTGCCTGAAAGAGGTCAAATAATTGCTGTTTCATTTGCATACGGGGCGGAAATTTATACCTTTCTTGGGCTGCGGCAAGTTTTATTTTGGCGGCGTAGGTTTTGTTGTTTACGTGGTTTATGTTGGAAGCGGCCAGTCGGGATGGAAATTTACACTTTTGGTTTGCGTTTTTTTAAATATAAATTTACTTTGGGAGTTCGTTTGCGGCGGAGGTATATTTTGATTGACTTTTTTAAAAACGTAGTATCTAGGCCAGTTCGGAAGTTTTTTGGAAAATATTGTGCGTGGAATCGGTGCGAAAAATAATGGGCGTATCGCCGGAATTGGACTCCTCCCGCTGCGGTTGGGGGGAAGTGTACTCGATCGTGGCCCCTAAAGCTGACAACTTTTCTTCGAAATTTTCATAGCCCCGGTCCACATAATCCTTCTGAAAAATAGTCGTTTCACCCTTCGCGATCAGCCCCGCTAAATACATGGCCGCCCCCGCACGTAGGTCCGTCGCAGCAATTTCAGCGCCATTGAGACCCGCCTTGCCCGCTACGGAAATCGTGCCCTCAGCCGCCTTTTTTATGTCCATACCTAGCTTCCGAAAGGCGTCAATGTGGGTGAAACGATCGGGGAAAATCGTGTCGCAAATATGACTCGTACCCTCGATTTGCGAAGCAAGTACGGTCATCTGCGGCTGCAAATCCGTCGGAAAGTGGGGGTAAGGCTTGGCGGTGACTTTGATGGGGAGAAATTCCCCGCGCCGGACCACTAAATCGTCGCCCTCCCATCGGCAGTAATCGGCGATCTGAGGCAAAATCTCCGGAATCCCACAAAGTACCTCCCGCGGCGCATTTGCGATCCTCAGCGCGTCGCAGCAGAGTAGCCCGAGAATCAGAAACGTGCCCGCCTCCATGCGGTCGGACGGAATCGTAAAATCAGCGCCCCCTAAAGCCGATACACCTCCGATGGCCACCCGATCCGTGCCCGCGCCCTCAATTTTCGCCCCCATTTTTTGGAGAAATGTGCAAAAAGAAACGACCTCCGGTTCCCGCGCTGCCCCGATGAGTACCGATCGCCCTTCCGCTAAAACAGCCGCTAAAATGGCGTTTAACGTGCCCGTGACCGTCGACCCCCGCGGGCCCGCTACGGAAAATGTGGCGCCCCTGAGCCGTTCCGCATGGAGATCGATGCCGCCGGATGTCTGGGTAGCCGCGGCGCCTAGCGCCCGAAAAGCGCGCAAATGGATGTCAATGGGCCGGCTGCCTAGCTTACATCCGCCCGGTACCGGAACCGATGCCCGACGATTGCGCCCCAATAATGCCCCCAAAAGACACACCGACGCCCGAAAACGTTCCACAAATACCCGGTCCGCACAGTCCGAAACCGCTTCCGCCCTAAAAGACCACGTGTGGGCATCCAGCCGCTGAACCGTTACGCCGAGCCGCCGAACCACTTCGATCATACAAAAAATGTCCGTCAATTGGGGGACGTTGCGGAGAATACAAGTTTCTTCGGTGAGCAGTGTCGCCGCGATTATGGGGAGACAGGTATTCTTGGAACCGCTGATCCCAACGCTTCCTCCCAATGCCTTCCCGCCCCATATGCGAGCAAATTGCACACTCATACACTAATTTTACTGAAATTTTCTAGGCGTCTGATGTCGCGGCCGGCCGTGGCCGTAATTTTTCCTATGGATATTTTGGGATGCGTTTGATGGAGGGCGTTCGTTAGCGTCGGTGGGCTTCGTTTTAGGCGGGCAGTTCCTCTGCGAACAACAGGATTGACCGGCCGGCTTGAGCCCTAAAACTTTCATAATTTTGCCAAAAAAATGACGAACCGCCCCTAGGCATGAGCACGTTTTTTCTCTGCTACAGGATTTTTCTCCGCTGCGCGGGCGGCTAGGGAACTCGGCGTCGGATTTTAGGCGCATGGAGCTGGATTCCTCCCTGGGTTCACCCCTAAATTCGCCCCTGGACTCCTCCCGTTTACCGGAATAGTGGCATTTGGAATCGGTGTATCGCGAGTCCCGTAGGGTATGTGGGGGACGATTGCGGCGATTATTGGGTGCGCTCTTTGCGATTTCGGGTTCTTCGGAGAGATCTAGTAAAGGATCGGGCTCGTCGACGCTCGTTGTTTTGGCGCTATTTTTACTCTCGGACGGAATGTAATCGCCGCTATCGGTATCCTGGGGGCGATTTTTTACCGAAATGCTGTCGTTGAGCACGATAAACGGATCTGTAATTTCACCGACGGAGGATGATTTTTTTTGTTCGCGCGCTAACCTTTGCATGCGGCCGCGCTTTAATTGGTTGACTTCTTTGTCTGACATAATCTATGTATAATAATAATTTTTATAGTGAGCATTTGGAAAATGCAACCCGTATTACTTATTATTGCGCTTTCCATAGTACAACGATTTATACTTTTGCAGCTTTATAATAGCGGGACGGAAATTATCACAATCTATTTACTAAAAAAATTTTTCGGAAGGCAAGAAAATTTTATAGGGACGTAAAATAATTAAAATTACTCGATATTTGTGTTTATGGGCTTGACATTTTGGGATTCTTTTCACCGGCTATTGAGATTTTAATTTTACTGGGAAAGTTTCTCAAAAGGTAAGAAAGTTACGCGTATATGTAAAATAATTGCAATTATTCCAATATTTGCATCTGAGGGCTTGACGTTTCGGATTTCTTTTTATCAGTTGTTAGGACTTTAATTTCAGTTAGGCAAATGAATAAGTCAGAATTAATCAATGAGGTTTACGGTGCGCTCAATGGGAGTGCAGATTGCTGTGGTACTTCGGATTGCAAGGTCACGAAAGTTTTTGCGGAAAAGGTCGTCAATATAGTTTTCGACGCGATTGCCAATGGCATTAGGAAGGATGAGAACGTCCAGGTCGTTGGGTTTGGTACTTTTTCGGTAGCGAAACGGGAGCCGCGCATGGGCGTCAATCCGCGGACAGGCGATAAAATCAGCATTGGCGCTTCCAAAAGCATTAAATTCAAGGCGGGAGCAAAATTAAAAGAAGTTTTATGAGAAGCTGTACGGGTCGTTGGGTTTGGTACTTTTTCGGTAGCGAAGCGGGAGCCACGCATGGGTGTCAATCCGCGGACGGGCGATAAAATCAGCATTGGAGCTTCCAAAAGCATTAAATTCAAGGCGGGAGCGAAGTTAAAAGAAATTCTATAGTTTTCCGCAGGGAAAATATTTACGTTTGTAGCGCCGGAAAGAAGGGGCAGTATGGTTACGTACGATGGGTGAGTATTTTTTTCTAAAATAAATAAAAAAAGTATTTACTTTTTTCGGAAAATGAATTTAATCCCAACTGGATTTAAAGTAGTCCAACTGGATTTAAAGTAAGGATAGGGATTTTGATTATGGGAAAAGTTAATATAGGAGAAGTCGTTCTGGCGCTATTGTCGTGTTCTGGCGTATCTCTTTCGCAGAAAGCACATGCGGAAGGTGAAATTGCTGAGGCGCGGGTGTTAGAGGAAACGAATGGTATAGTGGGTGCTGAGATTTCCGGAGGAGGGGTTACTCATGTAGTGGAAAATTCCGAAGGATTTGCTGCTACGGATACGATTGCTGCAGCTGGAGCGGGGGAAATTTCCACTCTAGCGGATTCAGCTGAGTCGAGGGATACGGATTCAGTTGGGAGCCCTGTTGCAGTTGTTCCGGTTGTGGAAGAAGTTCTCACTTCGGAGGAGAGATTGTGTATTTTAAATGACTTAGTTGAGGATACTATAATTGTTCCGTCTGCGGAAGTTGTGGCCGCCGATAATCCTGTCTCGGAAATTGCCGATAATCCCGCTGCTGCTGCTGAATTATTGGATGAAGCTGCGGTGAAAGAATTATTGGATGGAAGTGCGGCAGAGAAAGTACGCGCTTTGGAGGAAAAATTTCGTACGTTAGGGGATTTAGTTGAAGCGTCTCGGGATACGGATTTTACTGGAAGTCCTGATTTAATTGCTTTGGTGGATGAGATTAAGGCTTCGGATAATCCCGTTACGAAGGAATTGTTGGATAAGATTTTACAGAAAGAGACGCGCACTTTAGAGGAGAGATTTCGTACTTTGGTGGATTTAGCTGAGTCGAGGGAGACGGATTCAGTTGGGAGCCCTGCTTCGGTTGTTCCGGTTGTGGAAGAAGTTTCCACTTCGGAGGAGAGATTGCGTATTTTAAATGACTTAGTTGAGGATACTAGGGAGCCTATAATTGTTCCGGTTGGAGAGTTTAAAGGTTTGGACAGTTCTGTTGAAAAGGAATTGTTAAATAAAATTTTAGCGGAGGAATTTCCCACTCCGACGGACTCAGCTGAGGCGAAGGAAGCGAATTCTATTGGAAGTTCTGCTTCGGTTGTTCCGGTTGCGGAAGTTGTATCTATTGATAATTCTGTCTCGGAAATTGCCGATAATCCTGCTGCGGAGGAATTGTTGGATAGAGTCGTTGTGGAGGAAAGTACTGCTACTCCAGCTATCGAGCCAGTTTTAGTGGTTTCCGCCGAAGAAAAATCTGATTCAAATAACGCTGCCGCTGCGGAAATTGTGGCGATCGATAATCCTGTTGTGGAAGAATTGTTGGATGGAGTCGTTGTGGAGGAAAGTACCGCTACTCCAGCTATCGAACCAGTTTTAGTGGTTTCCGCTGTAGAAGTTGTGGCCACCGATAATCTTGCTGCGGAAATTTTGGCCGTCGAACCAATTCCCGTTGAGGAAACTTTAGTCGTTGAGCCGCCTGCCGAAAGTGTCGTTACATCTTCTCCGGACATCGCGGTTTCGGTCGCTCCAGCCCCGGAAGTTGCCGTTGAAGAAAGTATTGTTGCTTCAGCTATCGAGCCAGTTTTAGTGGTTTCCGCCGAAGAAAAATCTGATTCAAATAACGCTGCCGCTGCGGAAGTTGTGGCCACCGATAATCTTGCTGCGGAAATTTTGGCCGTCGAGCTAGTTCCCGTTGAAAAAACTTTAGTCGTTGAGCCGCCTGCCGAAAGTGTCGTTACATCTTCTCCGGACATCTCGATTTCGATCGCTCCAGCCCCGGAAGTTGCCGTTGGAGAAAGTGCCGCTGCCCTTACTATTGAGCCGGTTTCAGTGATTTTCACCGCCGAGCCAGTTCCAGTTGACGAAACAGTCGCCGAGGAAATAGTTGCCGACGAAACAGTCGCCGAAGATCCCTCCATAGCGGAAATACCCGCCGAAGCCGATGAAGCGGATATTCCCGTACCGAATTTTGACGACTCGGATAACGACGAATCGGATCAGGATATCTACCTCGACGACATCGAAAATGAAGAAATTCGTGAAAGAATTCGTGAAATTTTTGTCGCCCTCCGCAGTAGTCACCCAGGTAATCGCCAAGAAGCGCGGCATAATGTCGCCAAATTCGTCATCAATTACCCTAAACTCATTAATCGAAGGTATGGTAAAAACGGTATTGCCCTCATTCACGCGGCAGCTGCGGCGGGCGACGGGCGTTTAATCAGATTTTTGGTGAGGAATGGCGCCGATGTATTTTTGAAAACGGGGACGGGCCAAACGGCTCTATGCGGGGCAGTCCGCAATGGCCACGAAATGGTTACGCGTTATTTAGTCAAGCGCGGTTTGAGTTACGCGGAAGCGCTGGTTGAAGATCCTGAGCAGGCTTATAATCTTAGTCTATCGCGTTTTAGTAATCTTCAGGGGCTTATACTTATCGATGTGTTGCGAAGAGGGTTCGAGCAGCTGCGTGGGGTGATTAGGGATACGATTGGGGTTGTTGATGAGTTTTTTGCTGGTTCTGTCCACTCCGATGCTTTCGACGAAGAGGAAGAAGAAGAGGAAGCTGAGGTTGAAGCGGATGAAGTTAGCCGAGAGGAAGGGGCAGACCGAGATGTGGAGTCCGACGGCGATGATCAAAGCGAAGAGGAAAAGGCTGAGGAAGCTGAGGAAGCTGAAGCTGACCGAAATGTGGAGTCCGATGGTGATAACCAGGACAAGCGAGAAAAGGAGATAAGAAAGAGGATGCGTATCGCTCGATGTCTTAACGAGAATATTCTACGGCTTAAGAAGCTGACCGATCAGTTGTACTTAGACAGCGAGTTGTTGCAAAGTGATAGCGACGATGCGGCCCAGCAGGCTAAGGATGCGGATTTGGAAGGCGACGAAAACGAAAAGGAAAGTGCCGTTCTTCCCGAAGGGCTTGTGGCCTCAGAGTAGGCTTTTTTAGTCACAAATTTGAGAGTCTCCCTCGAGGGGGACTTTTTTTTTGGCGAAAAGAATTGCCGAGCGTAATATATTTTGGGCGATCGATTGGGTGCGGATGGCGAGGATCGGAAGGGATTTGCGGCCGATGGCTGATTATTTTTTCAAAAAAATAAAAAAAATCAAAAAAAATACTTGACGGCGCGACGAAGAGTTCTAAGTTGGTGTTCAGTTTCAGCGCAAAAGCGATTTTGAAAGCGGATTGCGGGTCGGGCAGTGAATTTGGGTGCCTCAGATTTTTTGAAAAAAATGAGATGAGGAGATAAAAATTGCTTGACTTCGCGAAAATAGTTTTCAGAGTACTTACAGTTTTGTAAATGAAATGGAATTCGGGATTAGGGACTGTCCTGAGGGGCGGAAAGCAAATTCCGAACGTGTTCTTTGAAAGTTACTTGTGCGATTTATTCGGCTTCAGAATAAATTCTAAAAATAATTAGTAATTCCTTATATTATATAAAAAAATAAGGGACGGACTTTCTTAATAATGGAGAGTTTGATCCTGGCTCAGAGTGAACGCTGGCGGCGTGGCTAAGACATGCAAGTCGAGCGGGAATTATTGACATGAGTCGCAAGATGAATGGAAGTGATGAGAGCGGCAAACGGGTGCGTAACACGTGAACAATCTGCCCTTTAGCTGGGGATAGCTCGCCGAAAGGTGAATTAATACCGAATGTGATTTTCCTTCGCATGGAGGAAACATTAAAGCTTGAAATGGCGCTAGGGGAGGAGTTCGCGGCCTATCAGCTTGTTGGCGGGGTAACGGCCCACCAAGGCTAAGACGGGTAGCTGGTCTGAGAGGATGATCAGCCACAGTGGAACTGAGACACGGTCCACACACCTACGGGTGGCAGCAGTTTCGAATCATTCACAATGGGCGAAAGCCTGATGGTGCGACGCCGCGTGGGGGACGAAGGTTTTCGAATTGTAAACCCCTGTCGCTGAGGAACAAAACCCAGGTTCGTAGCCTGGCTTGAGTTAACTCAGAAAGGAAGCAGTGGCAAACTCCGTGCCAGCAGCCGCGGTAATACGGAGACTGCAAGCGTTACTCGGAATTACTGGGCGTAAAGGGTGCGCAGGCGGCTGGGTATGTCAGATGTCAAAATGCGGGGCTTAACTCCGTATCGCGTTTGAAACTACCTGGCTAGAGTTTTGGAGGGGTAAGCGGAATTCCTGGTGTAGCGGTGGAATGCGTAGATATCAGGAGGAACACCAATGGCGAAGGCAGCTTACTGGACAAATACTGACGCTCATGCACGAAAGCGTGGGGAGCAAAAAGGATTAGATACCCTTGTAGTCCACGCCGTAAACGTTGTACACTCGATTTTGGGACATTCGACCGTCTCGGAATTTCAGCTAACGCGTAAGTGTACCGCCTGAGGACTACGGTCGCAAGACTAAAACTCAAAGGAATTGACGGGGGCCCGCACAAGCGGTGGAGCATGTGGCTTAATTCGATGTAACGCGAAGAACCTTACCTAGGCTTGACATACACAGGACGACCTATGAAAGTAGGTTTCTCTTCGGAGCTTGTGAACAGGTGCTGCATGGCTGTCGTCAGCTCGTGTCGTGAGATGTTCGGTTAAGTCCGGTAACGAGCGCAACCCTCGCCCTTAATTGCCAGCGGGTCAAGCTGGGGACTTTAGGGGGACAAACTTTTAAAGTGGGAAGGTGGGGATGACGTCAAGTCAGCATGGCCCTTACGTCTAGGGCTGCACACGTGCTACAATGCCCGGTACAATGAGATGCAAGACTGCGAGGTGGAGCAAATCTACAAAGCCGGGCCCAGTTCAGATTGAAGTCTGCAACTCGACTTCATGAAGCCGGAATCGCTAGTAATGGCGCATCAGCTATGGCGCCGTGAATACGTTCTCGGGCCTTGTACACACCGCCCGTCAAGTCATGAAAGCCGGTTTTGCCCGAAGTGTGTGAGCTAACCTCGAAAGAGGGGGCAGCGCCCTAAGGTGAGGCTGGTGATTGGGACTAAGTCGTAACAAGGTAGCCGTAGGGGAACCTGCGGCTGGATCACCTCCTTTCTAAGGAGAAATCTCGAGTCTTCGGACTGCGGAGATATTGGTCGAACCTGTTGATGCAGGTGTCGAATGGGTCGCACAAGTAATCTTTCTAGTAAATTTTAGTAAAAAATTTTTGATAGTCGAAAGCGCTTAAGAATTTCGGAAAATTATCCTTGACTTTTGAAAAAATGGATAAAAGTTTAGGGGCATAATGGTTTCGGATTTTTTGGGGAAGTTGGAGATTATGGAGATTTTTTTTAGTGAGAAAGGCGGTTTTTGAGGGTAGAGACTTGGCCGGTGATCTTAGTTTTCGGAGTAGGGGTCGTAGCTCAGTTGGTTAGAGCGCCTGCTTTGCAAGCAGGAGGTCGTCGGTTCGAACCCGATCGACTCCACCACGGAGCGGGCTCATAGCTCAGTTGGTTAGAGCACACGCTTGATAAGCGTGGGGTCGGTGGTTCAAGTCCACCTGGGCCCACCAGTGGGTGACGTCGTCTCGCTAAATTTCAGCAAAAAATCCTTGACAAAGGGGTTAAATTGCGGAGAGTAGCAATGAATTTTGTTCTTTGAAAGTTCAATGTATTGTGGGATTATAAATACAATATACTGAGAGAAATAACGTCTAGAATGAAAAAAAGAGAGTTTCGTTCGGATTAAGGTCATTTCGGAAATTTAGGAAAACATGGTTCATGAAATAAAAGCGTACCGGTTGTACGTTAAGAGTTAGGTAGTATGGTGGTGCTAAATATTTGAAAGGGCGGAAGTTTGAAAAAAACTCTAAGGCGAATAGAAAAAGTTATTAAGGGCAAGGAGTGGATGCCTTGGCGATATCAGGCTAAGAAGGACGTGACAAGCTGCGATAAGCTTCGGGGAGCGGCACATACGCTTTGATCCGGAGATGTCCGAATGGGGAAACCCGGCTGATGTAACAATTAGTCATTGTGCGCTGAATACATAGGCGTATAAAGCGAACCCGCTGAACTGAAACATCTAAGTAGGCGGAGGAAAAGAAAGCGAAAGCGATTCCCAGAGTAGTGGCGAGCGAAATGGGAGCAGTCTAAACCGTTAGAATTTATTCGAACGGGGTTGTAGGAGCCAGACGTTGGATCACGAATAATAGCGGAATCCTTTGGAAAGAGGAGTCAGAGAGGGTGATAGCCCCGTATGCGAAATTTGCAGTGACCATATGGAATTCCTAAGTAGCACGGGCCACGTGAAATCTCGTGTGAATCTGCGCGGACCACCGCGTAAGACTAAATACTCGATATCGACCGATAGTGAACAAGTACCGTGAGGGAAAGGTGAAAAGAACTCCGTGAGGAGAGTGAAATAGTACCTGAAACTGGTTGCCTACAAGCGGTCGGAGCACCTTTATGGTGTGACGGCGTACCTTTTGCATAATGGGTCTGGGAGTTATTGTCTACGGCGAGCTTAAAGCTTTACGGGCTGGAGGCGGAGCGAAAGCGAGTCTGAATAGGGCGATTAGTCATAGGCAATAGACCCGAAACGGGATGATCTACCCATGGTCAGGTTGAAGCTCGAGTGAGATCGAGTGGAGGACCGAACTGGTGGACCTTGAGAAGTTCTCGGATGAACTGTGGGTAGGGGTGAAAGGCTAATCAAATTCCGTTATAGCTGGTTCTCTTCGAAATATATTTAGGTATAGCCTCATGCGCTGACGATCGGGGGTAGAGCACTGAAAAGGCTAGGGCCCATACCCGGGTACCAAACCTTATCAAACTCCGAATACCGGTCGGTGTAGCATGGGAGTCAGTCTGTGGGGGATAAGCTTCATGGACGAGAGGGCAACAGCCCAGACCGCCGATTAAGGCCCCAAAATCATTACTAAGTGGTAAAAAGGATGTGAATTTACTTAGACAATAGGGATGTTGGCTTAGAAGCAGCCATCATTTAAACAGTGCGTAATAGCTGACCTATCGAGCGAGTTTGCGCCGAAGATGATCGGGACTAAAGTAATGTGCCGAAATTGCGGACTTATAAATATTATGAGTGGTAGAAGAGCGTTCCAATCGGGCAGAAGCCAAAGGGGCAACCGATGGTGGACTGATTGGAAGTGAGTATCCAGACATGAGTAACGATAAATACGGTGGGAATCCGTATCGCCGAAAGGACAAGGTTTCCTGGGGAAGGTTCGTCC
>JAIROS010000008.1 GCA_031257405.1 Puniceicoccales bacterium
ACGTAAATTTCGAAATATAAAATTTTGAAACGCAAAATCCGGAAATATAAAGTCCGGAAATGTAAAAATTCGGATAAAAATGGCTCCATGGGCCTCTAATTCCCCACGGAGCCATGTTAAAATTTAGTTTAAAGACTGCCTCCTATCGAATCCAAAGAGTATCTCCGGATCCGCTCGCGCCGGAAGCTTGAGGCAGATTCGCTGGCGCTTGTTGCTATTAGTCGTCGGCACATTGGCTGTCGGCACATTGGCTGTCGGCACCTTTGCCTCGAAACCCTCGCTTTAAAAACGCAATGCGCTTGCCGCAGTCTCCAGGCGATCTATGGTTCCTGAATTTTTTGTTTAGTTTTCTGACAACTTTGTGGGAATCTCCTCCATATTGTTTGGCGAGCTCTACTAATGCAGTATCCTCTTCTTCGCTCCAAGGACTGGTCCCACGTCTTACTGTGGCAGAGGCGTCGGATAATAATAAACCAAAAGCGACGAAAAGCAATGCTTTCCCCATCCCGAATAATCTGTTCTTAAACATACTGATTGATTTTTTCTATAAAATCTCCGCGCGCTGTCAAATGAAATCTAAAAAAAATTTCAAAAAATCACAAAATACGAAATTTACTAAAAATAATAAACTCACCCAAATCAATAATATTTTATTCCATTTTTCCGTTTTCCAAGCTCCACAAATACCCGTTCCCATTGCCAAAAAATTCCCCTAAACACTTTGTTCAAAAAATACCAACGCCATCATTCCCTTTTCCATTTTCCGTGATATCATTGTCCCCGTTATTCGGAGGATCGCTCCAAACCTTCCCCCATTCTTTCCCAAAAAATATTACTCAGTCCACCTATGAAAACTATTTCACAAATTTCCGAAGCCCGTATCTGTAATTCCATGAGGCGCCCGCTTCAACCCTATCCGCTTCCTTACCCCCGATTCCCTTTCCCGTATGCTCGACGAGTTCGCTAACGGTTGCCTGCGTTCCGCCGCAGTCACCTGGGAAGCGATCGAAAACCGTGACGACGTCGTCCAAGGAGTCGCCTCAAAACGAAAAAAATCAATCGCCCGCCTCGACTGGGAAATCATTACCAGTGACCAGTCCGACGAAGCTATGGCTCAAAAATTAGCCCTCGAATACTTCTACGATAACCTCCATACCACTAACGCTTTCGATTGCAATGAGCGCGGTGGATTCGGTCTGCTCATTAAACAAATGATGGATGCCGTGGCGAAAAAATACGCCGTCCATGAAATTATTTTCGAAACAAAGGACGCTTTCAGTGCGGGTGCGGCCAGTGCTTCCTTACCCAAATTAACCGCATCATTCCGCTTCGTCCCCCTGTGGTTCTTCGAAAATACTACCGGTCATCTGCGCTTCCTGGAAAATGATTGCGCCACTTCCGGTATCCCCCTCAATGGAGGATCCTGGCTGATTACCGTCGGCGATGGAGTCATGGAAGCCACTTCCATTGCCTACCTCTTTAAACATTTGCCGCTGCGCGATTGGCTCGTTTACTGCGAACGCAACGGTATGCCCGGCGTCAAGGGGGTGACCGATGCGGTTCCGGGGACGTTACAGTGGGAAGCGGCTACGATGCCGTCAAGGAGTTCGGTGCCGAATTTAATGCGCTGATGGCCAAAGGGACGACGATCGAGGCCATCGACCTGAGTACCCGCGGCGACTTCCCTTATCCCGGATTAGTGGACCGCATGGATCGGGCGATTTCGGCACTTTGGCGCGGCTCGGATTTATCCACGCTTTCCCGGGCATCCGGCGTTGGAGCTTCCCTCCAGGCCGACGAAACCACTATCCTCCTCGAAGACGACGCCAATATGATCTCCGAAACGTTGCGGGAACAGGTCGACCGGTGCGTTATCCGTTACCTTTTCGGCGATGCCCAAATGAAAGCCTATATCCGCCTCATCGTCCCCACCTCCAGTAGCTTTAAAGACGAAATCGCCGTCTACCGCGCACTCCACGAAATGGGCGTGCCACTGTCCCTCGACGATATTCGCGGAAAATTCGGCCTCCCAACTCCATCCGCCGAAGAAGCCGTTTTGGGAAGTAAAATGGCCACTCCGTAAGCCCATGGGGATCCCGCCATGGAATCTTCCATGGCCGGCTTCGGGGTGAAACCCCGAAGCCGGCTAAGGGGCTAAAGCCTCTTGTGGGATCCCGAAGAGGGCAGAAAAAAGTCAAAGAGAAGATAATTAATTTTAAAAAAAAAGCAATATGGAAATCAATCAATGGTTAAAGTTAGTGGAATATAGCGATCATCCGCATCCGGAGGGCATTCAGCGTGTTACTCGCGTAGCGGCGGGGGAGATGCAGCGGAAATTTCGTTCATTACGGGCGCGATTGGCGAGGAAATTTGGGGGCATACCGATTTACATTGGCCATCCTGACGACGGAGATTTTTCTTATTTACTGGGGCACAGCGACACGCGTTCTTACGCTTGGGTACAGGACATAGAGGCGCGACGATGGCATTTGGATTTTACCCAAGTGGTCTGAAGTGGGGCGATGATTGAGAATTCTTTTTGTAAATTTCTTTCGCCGCGTTGGGAGATGAAGCGGGAGGGGGGCGTATTGGTTCGCGTTCGTTTAATTTCCGTGGGGTTGACTAATAACCCGAACATATAGGGTGTAAAAAAAGTCCTGACCCCCCGGCCTATTTCACTGGATATTAAACCATTTTTTGAAGTGATGCCTTTAGTGTGGATAATACTCCCCATTGTTTCCAA
>JAIROS010000027.1 GCA_031257405.1 Puniceicoccales bacterium
CTTCCCGTCCTGCATCATGGCTTCGATACACAGCGTCCGCACAGCCCCAGGAAAACGCTCCATCTCCGTTTTTTCGCCACATAAAACGGGCATCGCCATGTAATCCTCCGCAAATGCGCGGTAACACTCCAACATCCGCTCCGTTTCCGCTTCGGCTTCCGCGGAAGTTTCGTGAACCGTATGCCCCTCCTGCCATAAAAATTCCGAAGTCCGTAAAAAAAGACGCGTCCGCATCTCCCAACGTACCACATTCGCCCACTGATTGATTAAAATTGGTAAATCGCGGTAGGAGTGCACCCAGCGGGAAAAGGATTCCCCGATAATCGTCTCCGACGTCGGCCGGACGATGAGGGGTTCTTCCAGGGGCGACGCCGGGATTAATTTTCCGCGATCATCGGCTTGGAGGCGCGTATGGGTCACGACGGCACATTCCTTCGCAAAACTTTCCACGTGCTCCACCTCCTTCTCCAAATACCTCAACGGAATAAAAAGCGGGAAATAAGCATTACTATGGCCCGTTTCTTTGAACATGCCGTCGAGAACTCGCTGCATATTTTCCCAAAGCGCGTACCCCCAAGGCTTAATGACCATACAACCGCGGACATCACTATTTTCCGCAAGATCGCCGCCCTTAATCACCTGCTGATACCACTCCGGAAAATTTTCCGAACGCAGAGGAGATATGCCGTGTTTTTTTTCCATTTAATTCCTGCTTCTATCCCTAGTACCCCGCAAACGCATTGCAAACTTTTTTAATGGAAAATATGAAAAAATTTTACTTCTATGCCCATTATTTCCCCATTAAATCGCAGCGGAACCTTGACATCGCATCAATAATATTTTGGATGCAATTCGTCGGCGCCAGAGTAGCTCAGTGGTAGAGCAGAGGACTCATAAGCCTTTGGTCGGCAGTTCAAATCTGCCCTTTGGCACCAATAATGGAAAATTTTGATGCGTTTTTTGGCTTCAATGGCAAAAGCCCCCAGGCGCGACAGCGCCTGGGAGAACACGAAATTTCATTTCGTGTTCTGTGCGCGGAGCGCACGGCTTTTGCCTGAAAGCGGGAGAAGCGTGAGGGGTTGCTCAGGTGGTGGAAAGGTAGACACGCATGTTTGAGGTGCATGTGCCGCGAGGTGTAGGGGTTCGAATCCCCTCTTGAGCACCATTTTCCGTGGATTACCGCAAGTCTATGGAATTTTTTTCGTTAATTATTACAAAAAATTGATCATATTTTAAGTTTGCCGGATCGTCAAAAGTTTCAAAAGTGTTGTGAAATGTAAAAATTTAAATCTCCTTTTAAGCATTATCGCCAGCGAATTACCGTAAATCCACGATATTTTTTTTGTTAATTATTACAAAAAATTGATAATATTTTAAGTCTGCCGGACTGTCAAAAGTTTCAAAAGCGCCGCTTCCAATTCCCGCTTTTTGGCAATATTCTCTGTCAGTAGATCCCGTGCCCCCTGGATGACGCCATTCGGCGCGCGGCTAAGAAAATGCTCATTGTGCAGCTTTTTTTCATTAATCGCAATGAGCCGACTGAGCTCCTCTATCTCGATTTGCAAACGCCTCTCCTGCGCAGCGACGTCCAAACTGTCGGCCGTATCCATATAAATAGAACCCAAAGTCACCGCACACGCCGGAAAAGGTAATGCCGCCTCCGTTTCGGAAAAAAATTGCGTTAATAACAAATATTTTACATTGTGGTAATGGCGATTGACGATCGCTCTAGCCGCCGGATCGGTTTTGAAATAAAATTTTACATCGCGGCGGGACGATAACCCAAACTGAGCCTTCAGCGCCCGTACCGCCATAACTAATTCCCGAATCAACTCCACTTCCCCAA
This sequence comes from Puniceicoccales bacterium, assembly GCA_031257405.1. Taxonomy (GTDB): domain Bacteria; phylum Verrucomicrobiota; class Verrucomicrobiia; order Opitutales; family LL51; genus LL51. Next base: position 1,847 of record JAIROS010000027.1, read on the forward strand.
TCAATGACTGCATATTTTCGAGGCCAATCCCCGATAAATAACCGCGCAATTGTTCGGTGGTCTCGAGCCGCTCTTCCGCTAAAAATCTCGTCCCATAGCCGTGATCGTGCCACAATTCCTCCGTGACAAAGGGAATAAAGGGGTGAAAGAGGAGGAGCAGCTGGCGCAAAACGAGGTCGTGGACCGCAAAAACAGTCGCATTTCGGCGCGCCTTCGAAACCTCGATGTACCAGTCGCAATAATAACTCCAGAAAAAAGTGTATAAAATTTGTATGGCCCGATTGAACTCGTACGCCTTCATTGCCCCTTCGAATTCCTCCATCGCCGCCAGTAACTTCCCCAAAATCGCCCAATCATCCGCCTCCAAAACATTTTCATCGATGCGCTCCACGATTGCGGCAAGGGACGTGCGATCGCCTTCCGTAGCATTTTTTTGACGAAAACGAAAGGAATTCCACAGTTTCGTACACAATTTTTTCCCCTGGGAAACGCGCTCTTCGGAAAATAAAATATCCTGGCCGTTGGGCGCCATCGAGAGCAACCCGACGCGCACGCCATCGACACCATACTTGTCCAACAAATCCAAAGGATCCGGCGAATTCCCTAAACTCTTCGACATCTTCCGCCCCAAATTGTCCCGAATAATGCCCGTAAAATAAACATTTCTAAAGGGGATATGCCGCTGAATTTCCTTTGGGGACGGCACTTTTTCTCCGTCGCCCAGTAAATTTATCCCCAGCATAATCATGCGCGCTACCCAGAAAAAAATAATATCGGGGCCCGTTACGAGGTCTTCCGTGGGGTAAAAATAGTCAAATCCCATGGTCTCCATTGCCTTTTCGTCGGGCCAACCCAGTACCGCCAGCGGCCAAATCGCCGAAGAAAACCACGTGTCCAATACGTCCTCATCCTGGTCCCAATTTTCGGGATCCTTCGGGCCACCAATGGATACGTGCCAATTTCTCGGATCGCGGCGGTCGCCTTCCTTCCGATACCACACCGGAATCCGATGCCCCCACCACAATTGCCGGCTAATACACCAATCGGCGATGTTGTCGAGCCAGTGCATGTACGTTTTTTCCCAACGCTTCGGCCAAAAACAAACGAATCCTTCTCGGACCGCTAACTTCGCCTCCTCGACGCACGGATACCTCAAAAACCACTGCTCCGAAAGCATCGGCTCGATGGAGACCCCTGCCCGCTCCGAATATCCGACGCGATTGAGGTAGGGCTCTTCCTTAGCAAGTAAGCCATTTTTAAAGAAATATTCGGCCACCTTCCGCCGCGCTTCAAAACGATCCATCCCAGCAAACGGTCCGGTAAGATCATTTAATTTGCCATCTTTGGCGATGACGCTAATAATTGGAAGGCCGTGGCGCTGCCCGATAGCGAAATCAACGGCGTCGTGGGCCGGCGTCACTTTCAACGCCCCCGTACCAAAATCCTTCAAAACCGCTTCATCGGCGATAATGGGGATCGATTCGCGTACGATGGGCCGCCAGCAGTGCAACCCAACGAGATCCCTATAGCGCTCGTCTTCGGGATGGACCGCGATCGCCACATCGCCCATGACCGTTTCGGGGCGCGTAGTCGCAACAATGAGGAATTCGCCCGGTTTTTCGACGATTTCGTATTTGATGGAGTAGAGTATCGCGTGCTGCTCCCGCATGATTACTTCTTCGTCGCTGAGAGCGGTCATACTCGCAGGGCACCAATTCACCAGCCGTAACCCCCGATAAATATACCCCCGCTGGTATAATTTTACAAAAGCTGCGAGGACCGATCGGGAATAATCGGGATCCAGGGTATATTTTAGGGCGGACCAGTCGCAGGAAATGCCTAATTTTTTCAGCTGTTCGAGGATAATATTCCCATGTTTTTCGCGCCAATTTTTAGCGAGTTCCAAGAATGTTTCGCGGCCGACGCCCTGGCGAGTTTTACCTTTTTCGGCGAGTTCTTTTTCCACTTTAATTTGCAGGGAAATGCCGGCGTGATCGGTACCGGGGACCCAAAACGCGGATCGATTTTTTTGTCGCGCGCGGCGAATGAGTACATCCTGGATCGTATTATTCAAAATATGGCCCATATGGAGGATTCCGGTGACATTAGGCGGGGGGATAACGATCGTATGGGGGGGTTGGTCGGGCGAAATTTTCCGGTTAAAAACATCACTTTCGAGCCACCTCGCATACCATTTTTGCTCCAGATCGCGGGGCGAATAAGCATCCTCAATCATAATTTCATAGATAATGGAAAAGAAAAAATGGAAAGCACAAAAAAATATTTTCGACCCGTGGCTCCGGACTACAAAAATATTTCCAAAAAAATAAAAAAAAGCTTGACACGTGAAAAATAATATGGGAGAAATAGGCCATGGAAAATACAAAGCGGCAAATTTTTCGTTGACGGACGGAAAAATACAGTACAATCAGAAGAGGACTGGGTGCTATGTAACTTAGAGCCGACTAACCCCGCCAGGTCCGGAAGGAAGCAACGGTCGTCAGGCATCGGGTGTACCGTAGATTACCTAGTCTTTTTTGATGTCTATTTTTAATGTTTTTTTTGATTTTTTAACGCCAATTTTAATACCTCTCCTGAAATAAAAAATATTTTTCCTAAAAATTTTACTAAAAACTTACGTTACTTGGGTCTCTAGCGCTGATTCATGAATATTTTTGGGCTGGATTTGTTAAATTTTTATTTGATTTTTTTATATTTTTCTTATAAATTCTCCCCCGGATGGTTGTATGAGTGTAGGAGGCGTCAGAGATAATGTAGGTCTAGGCTTAGAAGCGTTTCGGGAATTCGCAGGTAAAATAGGTGTCGAAAATGCCTCTACGCTAAAGCCTGCGGAATTGATGGCGCAAATCCGCCAAAGGGAATTCCGACTGGATGCTGCCGGCGAGCACATACAGGTAGCAATAGCTAATGACTCTAAGGTTCCAGCTAAAGAACTAGATAAAAAAGATACTCAACCACTTGTACACATGCTGAAAACAGCCTGCGGAAAAGACGTACCAGCCTTCCTACTAGAAGATTCAAAAGACGACGATGGAGCAAAAAAAACAAAGAGACAACAAATAGCAAAAGCACTAAATGCTTTCATGAAACTTCCAGGGGCCCAAAGACAAGCGCTGATAGACAAAGGTGCCATGGGAGCATTTTTGAAAGAAACATCCAAGGAAACCGCAGTAGGATCCCCTGGGGAATTAGCCGGAAAAGTTCTCAACAAAACTACCCAAAATGCCCGCACAATACCAGAATATCAAGGGAAAACTATTAAGTTTAAGGATGTGAAAGCGGGAGAAATCAGTTCGACCGTGAACAATGTCGACACCGCGCTAAAGGGATTAGAGCTAGATGCGACAGAGCGAAAGAGGTTAGGTCTAAAGGATGGCGAACCAGTAACCGTAGATGCCATAGTTGCCTCAAGAGTCCCCAAAGGAAACCAAAAACACGCAAAATTGTATCTAACGGCATTGTTGAAATCTATGCCAGAAGAGATCCAAGCTAAATACTTAGCCAATCCAAAAGAATTAGCAAAACTCGTCGATAAAGCAGCTAGATTTTCCACAATGGGCAAAGGTGATGAGGTCCGCGCCTATTGCACCTATCCCGAGAAAGATCCCAAGTCTATTAACAATTCATTTAATATTCCGACACAATTGCAACACACTCGAGGGGTTATGTCTGGTCTTGCCGATTTGGAGACCCTTATGAGCGCTTCTCCAAAACTCTCCAACATGGACAAAGCGGCAATTCGCAATGATATTAATAAATTTCTTGAAAAACTTGGTGAAGATGACTTTAGGAGATTTCAGGGAGATCCCCTCGATTTTGCTGCGGAAGCTTTAGCCCATATGAGAGAGGGGAACAAGCAATTATTCAAAAAGATTGACATTCCCCATGTTTATGTAACTCCTATACATGAGGGTGCGAATTTTGATGGGGAGCTAAGGAAAGGCCATACAACGCTTGCGCAACGCATAGGGGAATATCCGCTCAAGAGTGAGGCTGAAGCAAAGGAAGCAGAGGAAGTCAATCTCGGAAGAGAACCAGGCGTGTCTGTAGAACTTAATAGTTGGGAAGATCAAGAATGGGATAACCCGAATTCGGATGAGCTGGAGGTTGGAGGCGACAACCCATTTGAGAGTGCCGCCGTTGATTCGGATCCGGAAGATATTGATAGCCTGCCAGAAACAATTGCTGAGGAAGATAACGTGCAGATTGGTTCGGATGAGCCTGATGTTAAGAACGAGCCTGTTGCGTTTACTGCTCCACAGCTTGCTAATTTGACCGCTACTTCCCCTTCTCTCTTGACCGCTACTTCCCCTTCTCTCGATCTTCCGCCCACTGATAAGCCGCCGCCTGCTGAAATTTCACGCGCTGTTCCAGCGTTCAATTTAACCCCAAATAAGGAACATATTCTTCAAAAGACAGTACCTCCGACCCGGACTCCGGCTCCGTCGTTGAATGATGACTTGAATCAATTGGAAGCCGCCGTTCGTGCTGCGCTTACTCCTCCTACACTTGCTAATTTGACCGCTGAAATTCCCCCTTCGCTCGATCTTCAAGTAGAACCGTATGCTGAGCTTGTCCCACCGCCGCCTGCGCCTGATCCTGAGCCACCCGCTGATAAGCCGCCTGCTCTCGATCCCCCAACCCGTCAGCCACGAAAATTTCAACTTCGCCCATTTAAGACGCCCACGATAAGATCCGTCACGGTAAGCACTCCGGGTAATGAGCCGCCAAAGGAGTCGGTGGATGAATTGAAAAAGCAGAGTGAAGAGCTGGCCAATATGCTTGAGAAGCTGGTTGCTGCTCCACCTCCTGCGCCACCTCCGCCTAAGCTTCCTGGTATTGCGCCTGGTGGTGTTCCTCCTCCTCCATCTCCGCCCGCTGATAAGCCTCTTTCTCTCCAAGAGGAAATTGTCAAAATTCGTGCCAACTTGAAAAAAGTTGCGCCTCCTCCTCCTCCTCCTCC
>JAIROS010000012.1 GCA_031257405.1 Puniceicoccales bacterium
GTCGGCGTCGGTACCCGAAAAGACATCCCCGTCAATTTCCCTTTAACTTCCGGTAAAACTAAACCAACCGCAACCGCTGCCCCCGTCGTCGCCGGAATAATGTTCGTCGCCGCCGTACGCCCACCCTTCCAATCCTTCCGCGATGGCCCGTCAACCGTCTTTTGCGTCGCCGTGTAACTGTGAATCGTCGTCATTAACCCCTCCTCAATCCCAAAATGATCCAATACTACCTTCGTCATCGGCGCTAAACAATTGGTTGTGCAGGAAGCATTGGAAATAATGTCGTGCTCCGCAGTCAGCGTGTGGTCGTTGACCCCAATCACTACCGTCTTGACCCGCTCGCCCTTCCCCGGCGCAGAAATAATAACCTTCTTCGCACCAGCCCGCAAATGGCCTTCGGCAAGTACATCCTGCGTGAATAACCCCGTCGATTCAACGACAATGTCAATCCCTAAATCCTTCCACGGCATCGCCGTCGGCCCATCCTTCACCGCAAGACATTTAATGCTGTGGCCGTCCACAACCAGCGTATCCTCGCCTTCCGCCCGAACCTCTCCCCTAAAACGCCCCTGCGTCGAATCGTACTTCAATAAATAAGCTAAATTGTCCGCAGGAACAAGGTCGTTCACCGCCACAACCTCTACCCCATCACCTAATTCCCCACTGTCCACAAGCGCCCGAAATACAAGACGACCAATCCGCCCAAACCCATTAATAGCTACTCTCATTGCCATGCGAGGATAGTAAATATAAAATGCGAAGTTTTTCAAACCTTTTTTTCCAAAATAAATTAAAATAACCTAACTTATCGATTTTCACAGGGCTATACGGGCCTCAGTTTTACAGGCCCCCAGGGGCAAAAGCGCGCGCAAAGCGCGCAAGGCCCTGCGGCTTTGCCGCAGGCCTTCGGACGTACGACGCCCGGCTTTTGCCCCTGAGGCCGGACTGCCTAAAATTTTTTTAAATATTTTGCTAATAATTTTTAGGGCGCGTGGTTTCGATAGCGATCCAGACGAGACTAACATCGGCGGGGCTGATACCGGAGATTCTGGACAATTGGCCCAATGTGGTTGGTTGGATTTGCTGTATTTTCTGGCGGCTTTCGGCGCGCAAACTTTTCACGCGATCGCAGGAAAACCCCGCCGGAATCTTCACAAAATCCAGCTCCTTCATTTTTTCGACTTGCCGCAATTCCCGCGCCAAATAACCCCCGTACAAAACGCGATATTTTGCCGTTTCCTGGACCGAAAAATTTTCCGCCAAAAATTCTTTAGGGAAGGCAATTTCCCGGCTATTGCGCAGGAGTTGTGCGGCGATCGAGTCTCCGTTGTGTAAATTTTTATTAAAAACAAAGCACCAATAATCGACAGCCGCCTGCGCTTTTTCGATGGCCTCGATGCGGTATTTTGGGAGCAACTGATATTTTTTCGCGTAGGGGAGGAGGCGGTATTCGGCGCTGCCGTGGTTCAGGAGCAAGCGGTATTCGGCGCGACTTGTAAACATTCTGTAAGGTTCGCGGGTGCCTTTTGTAACAAGATCGTCAATTAAAACGCCGATATAGGCATCGCTGCGCCGCAAAATGAGAGGTTCTTGGCCACGGATTTTCGCTACGGCATTGATTCCGGCAACGATTCCCTGGCCGGCCGCTTCCTCGTAGCCCGAAGTCCCATTGATTTGGCCCGCAAAAAATAGCCCTCCGACGACTTTCGACTCCAACGACGGATATAACTGCGTAGGCGGCGCGTAATCGTACTCCACGGCGTAGGCTGGGCGGACGATTTGTGCGCGTTCCAGGCCGGGGATTGTTTGTAAAATTTCCGTTTGCACGCCGACCGGCAAACTCGTCGACAGCCCGTTGATGTACCACTCATCCGTATCGTTGCCCTCCGGCTCCAAAAACAGCCGATGCGCATCTTTACTCGGAAATTTGACGCATTTATCCTCGATACTCGGGCAGTAACGCGGCCCGATTCCCGTGATCGCTCCGGAGTAAAGGGGCGACAAATGTAAATTTTTTTTGACTACGGCGCGCGTCTCGGCATTGGTGTACGTGATCCAGCAGGACCGACTATCCGGGGTATCGTTTGGGGAGCGAGATTTAAAGAAATTTGAATATTTTTTAACAATTTCATGGTCGCCGCGGGAGTCGTAGAAGGCGAATTTTTGCGGCACGGTGTCGCCGATTTGCTCCTCGCACCGCGGGAAATCGATCGTCGCGCCCAGGACCCTCGGCGGCGTACCGGTCTTCATGCGCCCCAACTCAATGCCATGATTTTTTAGCGAATCCGATAGCGCGTTCGACGCAAAATCGCCGAGCCGACCACCACCGATTTTTTGGCACCCGATGTGCACCAGGCCCCGTAAAAATGTCCCCGCCGTGAGGACGACCGCCGCCGCCCTAAAAGTGAGGCCAATATTGGTTTCAACGCCGCAAATTCTACCATTTTCGACCACCAATGCCAAAACTTCCGCCTGCAAAATCCGGACGTTTTCCGCGCGCTCCAAGACGTGTTTCATGCGAAATTGATAAGTTTTTTTATCGCACTGGGCCCGCGGGGACTGTACCGCCAGCCCCTTGGACGCGTTGAGTAGCCGGAATTGTATGGCCGTTTGGTCCGCATTTATCGCCATTTCCCCGCCTAAAGCGTCGATTTCGCGGACGATTTGGCCCTTCGCCTGACCGCCAATCGCCGGATTACAACTCATCTGCGCGACGGTATCGAGATTCCAAGTCAGCAACAGGACGCTTGCGCCCCGCCGACCGGCAATAATGGCCGCTTCGCAGCCCGCATGCCCCGCGCCACACACGATGATATCAAAATTTTTCGCAGCCACTATACCTCGCTTAGCGAATCGATTATCGCCCGGAATTCAAGCGCGATTTTCCCAGCGGAAGTATATTAAACTGTGGATTTTCCTCACTCTATACAACAAAAATATCAAAATTTTTCGCAGCCACTATACCCCGCAGCGAATCGATTATCGCCCCAAATTCAAGCGCGATTTTCCCAGCGGAAATATACTAAACTGTGGATTTTTTCGTGCTACGTAGGAAAATTGCGATGTTTTAAACAAAAATTTTAAATAAATAATGATCCGGCCCGCGGCTACGCCGCGGGCCGCTGGAGGTACTCCAGTCCAAGGGGCATCGCTCCTTGCAAGGGGGTTTTGAAGGGGGAAGGATTCCCCCTTTACAGCTGCCAATTGGGCTGAAAATCGATTATTTTCGTCGTATGTGGGCCATCGACGGCCGCAGCAAAAGCGATCATCGAGGCATTATCGCCGGTATATTTTAGGATTGGGAGGTGGCACATTATTTTTTTTTCCTCGCCCAAATTGCCTACCCGTTCCCGCAGCAAACGATTATTCGCGACGCCTCCGGATAGACCGATGCTCCGAAAATTCCCCTGATTCATGGCCTGTTTCATTTTTTTTACCAAAATATCGACGACCGCGAATTGATAACTCGCGCAAATATCGCTAAAATGCCTGCGGAGTTCGCCGGCGCTCAACTTTTCGAGCAGGTAACGCAAACTCGTTTTCAAGCCAGAAAAACTAAAAACCATTTCATCGGCACGGGTAAAGGCCTGCGGGAATTTGAAAAATTGGGCATTTCCCGCCGCAGCGAAACGTTCCATCTCCGGGCCGCCGGGATATTTCAACCCCAACAACTTCGCGCCCTTGTCGATCGCCTCCCCCGCCGCATCGTCGACAGTCCGCGCAATGATCCGTGCGCTAAAATCCGCATCCACAGCCGCTAAAAACGTATTCCCGCCGGACGCGAGGAGCGATAAATGGGGAAAATTTTCCGCCCTAAAATCATTTTTTTGTAAATTTTTTCCTATGAAAGGCGACAGTATGTGGCCCCGCAAGTGGTGAACGCCAACGACCTCCCGCCGCAAAATTAATCCCAAACTTTCCGCGCAAGCAACCCCCGCAGCTAAACTCCCCGGTAATCCCGGACCGCAAGTAACGGCGATCTTCGTCACCTCCGCCAGTGGAACCCGCCGCTTTAAATCTTCCAGCAAAATCGGGAAATTGCGCAGGTGCTCCCGGGCCGCCAATTGCGGGACAACCCCACCGTACTGCGCGTGCAAATCGCCCTGCGAACTCGATTTTTCATACAGAAACCGCCCCGCTAACTCACCGAATACCGCTAAACTCGTGTCGTCGCAGGAACTTTCGACGCCCAAAATCATGGGAATACGAAGGCGGGCTCCAGGTATTGCATCGCGTCCCACTCCGGTAATTTTAAACTCTCTGGAGGCTCCTCATTTTTCGGCCCAAAAAATAATGCCCGCGACGAGAGCCGCTCCACTTCTCCGGCCTGATCCGCGATGTCGACGATTTCAATGGCCGCGCACCCAGCCGAAGAGACCCGACACTCTACCGGAACGATCTTGACCCGACTTCCAGCGACAAAAATTACTCCGACTACGACCAAAAATCGCCAACCAATCGCCCACGATCTCCCCAGCGACATAGCCAAAACATATAAATGCCGCTTTAAACTTCCGGTTTTGTTTTTGGGAGGGCCGTTAATCGGCGACCTTCCTGCCATTGGCCGCGCTTGCGCAACAGCTCGACGCGCTCAAAACGCTTTAGAACACTGCGTTTGGCGGCATTGCTACCGCCCCTCCTAAAACTCGAATGCTGGGACATAATACACCTCTCTGAAACCCATTTATAACTCGCCTCCACCAAAAAGCAAGCTAATTTTTAGCAAATTTTAACTTTTTTTCCGTGAAAAATTTTCAATAATACGCCTTCAGCAAATCTATCGGCGCGCCCTCGGCCTGCGGATTAATGTCGACGACAATCACGCCATTTTTTAATAACACAATCCGATCGGAAATATTCGTCAAAAAATCCAAATCGTGGGAAGCAATAATAATCGTAACGCGAAAGCGCTCATTGACCGACTTTAGCAGCGAAACAACATCCGAGCGCGTCGATACGTCCAGGCCGGAAGTGGGTTCGTCGCACAGCAAAAGATCCGGATTGCTCATCAAACTCCGCGCTAACGCCACCCGCTGCTTCTGCCCCCCCGATAAAGTGCCCGGATAAGCATCGATTTTTGACGCAATACCCAGGGTTTTTAATATATTTTCAGCCTGTTTTTTACAATCACTTGCCCCAGATTTATTCCTCAAACTCGGCGCGTAAATCAAATTGCGCAACACCGTCATGTGGGGGAAAAGTTGGAAATCTTGAAACATAAAGGCCGTTTTGCCCTCACATTCGATGGCCCCCCCGTCAATCCGCTCCAACTTCTGGATGCAGCGGAGTAGCGTCGATTTTCCGGAACCGGAAGGCCCCGCAATACCAAAAATATTCGACTTTTTTACCTCGAGATTAATGTCCGCTAAAACCCTCGTGTCGCCAAAAGCTTTACTAACATTGCGAATTTTTAGCATAAGGCCTCCTCCGTTCAATCTTTTTTCCAACCCATCCAATGAGTAAAACAAGGACGTAATAGTAGACGGCGGCGATGCAAAGGGGTTTGAGATACTGGTACTGCTCGGCGCCAACCAGCTGAGCCTTGCGCATAATGTCCATGCCGCCAATCGAACCAATTAACGCCGTCGACTTCACAAGAGCAATAATTTCATTGATCATGGCCGGCAAAATATTCGCCGCAACTTGAGGTAAAATAATGTCTCTCCACATGTAAAAACGCGGAATTCCCAGCGCCTGCGCCGCTTCAAATTGCCCCTTGGGTAAACTCTCTATGCCGGCCCGGAACACCTCCGCAAAAAAAGCAGAGGCGTTAATGCCGAATGCCAAAATCCCCGCCCAGAGTAAATCAATCCGAACGCCAAAAATAGAGGGCGTAACCAAAAAAGCAAAACATAATTGCAACATAAGCGGCGTCCCGCGTAAAATTTCGATAATTGCATTGACAATTATTTTACAAATTCCGTTATAGCGCAACACGGCAAATAAAAGTCCGATGCCGACTCCGATAAAAAGGCTGCCAAATGTTAATTTCAACGTAAGACCGATTCCAGACCCAATAGCTAAAAAATTTGAAACCGTCCTATTCATTCGGTAATTTCCATTCTACACTTAAACCCCATTTTTTCTTCAGCGCCCGCAATTCGCCGGAGGATTCCAGTCCCTTCAGGGCCCCGTTGAATTCGGCCTTCAGCGGAGATCCTTTAGTAAAAATAATGCAAATTTCATCGCCAAAATTCGTGACGCCCTCCGGCAGTACAAAAACGTCCTCCAAAAAATAAGTGGCATATTCGGAATTATTTTTACAATAAATGCTCGCAACAATTTCGTCGATCAGCACACAATCCACTTGCCCCGACTTCAACATCTCCATACATATGTCCGCCCGATCCATCGGAATAATCGCCTCTTCGGGGAGATTTTTTTCCATAATTTTTTTCCACGTCGGACCAATTTGGTAAGCAACTTTCTTGTCAAAAAGGTCCTTTGCGGAAGTTATGGGACGCCCTTTTTTACTCACGAGTAAGGCCTTCGACCGGCAGTAGGGGATACCGAAATCGAAGCGCTCTACCCCCTCCTCCGACTTCGTTATGGTGGCCGCTAGCACATCGATCAGCTTCATGGCTAAAGCGTCTTTCGCAACAGTAAATTCCATGTCTTTGAAGGCAATTTCTCTCCCCAATTTTTCGCCAATGAGTCTCACCAATTCGACCTCAAAACCCGTGAGGACCCCGTCCTGATAATACTCCATCGGTGGATAATCGCCGGACGTCCCGACGCAAAGCGCAATTTTCTCCGTTTTACCAGCGGAATTAACGCGAGATTTACAATAAAACCAAACGGCAAATACCCCGGCCAAAACAGACAGCGCGATCGCAATAAATCTCTTCATAAAATGATGCGTTTTAATAAATTTTTTGCAATGTCAAGCCCGTAATTCCACAGCCAACAAGAAAAATATGAGCTTTGGGGGCATTTTTGTGTTAAAAAAGCTTGACAACCGCGGAAATAATTCCAGGGTCGGGGCGTAATATGGCGTTAAAAATTAGATTGCAGAGGCAGGGACGCGTCCACAGTCCGTCCTACAGGGTGGTTGTCGCCGAGAGTTCTAGCCGGCGCGACGGGAAATATGTGGAGAAAATCGGCGTTTACGAGCCCCAAGCCAAAGGAAAATCCCCGGAATTATCACTCGATATCGACCGCGCAACTTACTGGGTCGGGGTCGGCGCAAAGGCAACGGATACCGTCGCAAGGCTCATCAATAAAGCGAAAACGGCGGCCCGAAAGTAATTTTTCCCGGGGAAATATAATCCCTAAACTATTCTCTGCGAAACTGAATCGCGGGGTATGGGTGTTTTTCAATTTTTTTTCTCATAATTCAAAAATTGTCTTGACAAAAAAATCACTTCGGATTTTATTTCCGCCCGGTGGTGAGGGAGCGATTCGAACGCTCGAAGAGCGGAGCCCGACAGATTTACAGTCTGCACCCTTTAGCCACTTGGATACCTCACCCGCCGCTCCACAACCTACGGACACATATTTTTTTGCAAGCGTTTTTTTAAAAAATCCCCAAAATTCCACTTAAATACAAAAAATTTCGGTACAAAAAATAAGTCTTGACATTCTTTTTTGTGTCATTTTAGGTGAAGAAATTATTGGAGTAATGTTTCGCGCATTTAGAGTGAGAGGGATTTTTGGGGCGGTGTTTTTTGCGCACGTCGGATCGATTGATATGGCCGCATTGCAGCAGCTTGACTACGCTCGACCAAGAGAAGAATCCGCAGCCAAAAGCCATTCCGCGGGGGAAAAATTGCCTGCAACTCGAGACCTTCCGCCAAATGAGCCGCTCGCAATTCCAGAGCCATCCAATGGGGAATTTCGCAGTGATTTACAGTCAAAACCGGAAATTTTAAAAATATCCGAATGCGATCAGAAGACGCGGGGTGCGTGGAAGCGTTTTGGTTATATTGTGGAAAAATTTCCGTGCAAGCGGGGCGACAGCGAATACCGATTATTGGAGGCGCTTTTGCGGGAACATCCGACGTTACTTTGGGCGGCGGACGATCGGGGGCAAAGTTTGTTAGTTTTAGCCATATTTTTTAGGCGAGCGGAGGTCGTTGCGCTGCTCCTGTTCGCGGGGTGTGCGTTCGAAACGCGGGACGCCCAGGGGAATACGCCCCTGTTATTGGCCATACAAGAGAAGTTCACGGACGCCATCGTCCTCCTGTTGACCTACGGAGCCGACCCGGACGCCCGCAATAATGACGGATTTAACGCCATTCAACTGGCATTCGCGAAAGACTGCACCCTGGGTGCTGTTGTGTTGAAATATTCCCCGCATACCGCTAAACCGCCCGATAAGCGAAATGAAAAGTTGACAATTGAAATGAAATAAATACAGTGAAACGGAAATAAATTATGGACTACAATACTTCGAATCCAGTTTTTAGGGACAATGTTTTTGGCGTGCAGGACACGGATGCTGCGGCTATGACGGTCAACGGCGTCATCAAGAAATCTTTTTTGACTTTATTTTTACTTTTAGCGGGGGCGGCATTTGCGTGGACGCGCTCCTACGCTTCCATTGCCGAGATCGGCGGAAAAGTACTTTTATTTTCGATCGGGGCATTTGTGGTATACCTCGTGACTATTTTTAATCCCAAGATCGCACGGATTACCGTTCCGCTATATGCTTTGGCCGAAGGTTTTGTTATCGGCGGCGTTTCGCTAATTTTTCAGAAGCATTATCCGGGGATTGTGGTACAGGCGGCGGCGGGTACGCTGGGTGTTTTTGGTGCGATGTTAGTTGTATACAGGACGGGGCTTATTCGTCCAACGGAGAAGTTTGCCACGATCATATTTGTAGCAACGCTCGGTATCGCCTTTATTTATCTGGCTAATTTTCTGATGCAAAGTTTTGGGTCATCGGGCTTATCGATTGTGAGTAGTTCGTCTCCGCTTTCCATTGGTTTTAGTGTTTTTGTATGTGCCATTGCGGCGCTTCATTTGCTACTCGACTTCGAATTTATTGTGCGCCAGAGCAGGTTAGGGGCTCCCGAAAAATTGGAATGGATTGCCACGCTTGGGTTACTGGTGACGCTGGTGTGGATTTATGTAGAAATTTTACATTTACTGGCCAAAATAAAAGACCGATAGTCGGATTTTGATGCGTCTTTTAGTGATCAAGCCTTCCTCTCTGGGAGATATTGTCCATGCGATGGTTATCATCAGCGAGTTGAGGGCTCAGTTGCCGGGCTGTGTGATTGATTGGGTAGTTGGCGACCGTTTTTTTGACATTGTCGACCAATCGAGGATTGCTTCGCGCGTTATTATTTACGAGCGGCATGGTCATTTAGCTTCTATTTTTCGTTTGATTTCCGAAATTCGTCGAGAGACTTACGATTATGTTTTTGACATGCAGGGGTTAGCGCGCAGTGGATTAATGACATTTTTTTCAAAATCTATTAACAAAATTGGCCGTAAAGATGCTCGCGAATTGGCGTGGCTTGCCTACACCAAGACTGTCGATTATCCGGGACCGGTCCACGCGATTGATGTTCTCCGTGCGTTTTTGCCTGCTGTTGGGTGTAGCGGAAAAGTTTCGGGGTTAGTCGGCGAGTTGGAGAACATTCATTCACAAATATTTAACACATTTTTAAAAACTAAAATATGGCCCAACGATTTGGTTTGTATATTTCCCGAAAGCCAACGTCCGGAAAAAGAATGGTTATTTTTTAGTAAAATAGTTGAAAAATTATTGCAACAAACAAATGGAACGGCCATTGTTTTGCTAGGAAATAAGCCATGTGCCGGCGAGGAAACTCGATCGCCTTTATTGTTCGATTTGCGCGGGAAAACGACGCTCGCCGATGTCGTATTTTTGATAAAGCACGCGCGGCTCACCATTGCTAACGACAGCGGCCCTTTACATATTTCCGCCGCTCTGGGTCGCAACACCCTCGGCTTATTCACGGCGACAGATCCTTTACGTTTTGGCCCATACCCTTTGACGCGGCACACTAACCGGGCGCTTTCGTTAAAAAACACTCCCCAAGAATTGGACATCGTCACCAAAACTGCCCTCGAAATGCTCGCCGGAGCGTAACCGCGCCAAAATTGTTTCGTAAATGCTCGCCGAATTATAATTTTTCTTGTAAAGACGGCCGCAAATCCTTCTGTAACTTCCGGAGTTTGCATGGAATACGAAGCAGTGATTGGATTGGAAGTGCACGTTCAAGTCAAAACCGCAGCGAAATTATTCGCCCCGTCGCACTATGCCTACGGCGCCGAACCCAATACCCTGACCGACCCCGTCGTCCTGGGATTGCCCGGAGCGCTACCCGTACTCAACCGCGAAGCCGTCCGCCAAGCCATCCGCGCCGGCCTCATTTTCGAATCCTCTATCCCCGAAATTACCGCCTGGGACCGTAAAAATTATTTTTACCCCGATAATCCCAAAAATTACCAAATTTCGCAGCTCGACCACCCCATTTGCAAAGGCGGGTTTGTTGAAATCGAGTTAGCGGGGCCCGCGCGGAATATCATGGGGGAGCACAAAAAAATCGCACTCGACCGGATCCAGCTTGAAGAAGACGTCGGTAAATTGACGCACGAAGGCGATTCGAGTTGCATCGATTTCAATCGCGCCGGCGTACCGCTATTGGAGATCGTCTCGCTCCCCGACCTGCGTTCCGAAGAGGAAGCATTTGCCTACCTCACCTCGCTGCGCATGCACCTGTCCTGCGCCGGGATTTCCGATTGCGACATGGAAAAAGGCCAGATGCGTTGCGACGCGAACGTCAGTATTCGGCCCAAAGGGCAGCAAAAACTCGGTACAAAGGTCGAATTGAAAAATCTGAATTCCATTTCCGGGGTCAGGAACGGGATCGCTTACGAAATCCGTCGCCAGAAAAAAGTTTTGGAAGAAGGCGGTCAAGTCAGGCAGGAGACGCGTAAATGGGATGCCGAAAGCGGTATTTCTGCGGCCATGCGTTCCAAGGAAACGGTGAACGATTACCGCTATTTCCCCGATCCCGACCTCGTTCCCCTGCACATCGAGCGATCTTTAGTCGAGGTGTTGCGGCGGTCGCTACCGGAGTTACCTTTCCGCAAACAGGAGCGATTTTTCGCGGATTACGACCTCCCCTACACGATCACGTCCGTCCTCTACCCCAACTCCGATTTATGTCATTTTTTTGAGGAAACGGCTCGGTTTGGCGGCCAACCCAAAGCGATCGCCAATCTGATCACCAACGACCTGCTGCGCGAGCTTTCCGAGGCGCATTTACCCATTATTCGCGAAAATTTCAGGATTACGCCCCAACAATTAGCGGAATTGGTTAATTTCATTGGCGAGGGGATTTTATCGAAGCAAACGGCGCAGGATGTGTTCATTGAGATGTTCAAGACGGGCTGCGACGCGAAAGCCATCGTCGACCAAAGGGGTTTGGCGCAGAATTCCGACGAACGGGAGCTGGTTCATTTTTGCAAAACCGCCATTGAAAATAACCCGAAAGCGGCGGCGGAATATCGTTCCGGGAAGGATACCGCCATCAACGCGCTGAAGGGGAACGTCATGAAAGCCACGCGGGGGCAGGCTAATCCCGCGCTGATCGACAAAATTTTACGCCAATTATTAGATTTATAAATTGTATTTTAGGTGGATTATTAGATTTAAATTATATTGATAAATATGTAAAAAATTACAAAATAATGACACCGATTTTATTTTAATTGACGAAATTTTACACCGACCACTAGATTTATGAACCTCATCGACACCCATTGCCACCTCGACTACTTCGGCAGCACCGTCGGCGAAGTCCTGCAGCGGGCTCGGGAAGCTTCCGTCGAAGCGATGATTTCGTGCGGTACGGCGGCGGCGGATTGGGATACGATTTACAATCTGGCGGGCTCGCTCCCCAGCGTCCATTACACGGTCGGTATCCATCCCATTAACGTCGGCGGGAATTGGGAACGCGATTTGGAGTTTTTGGAATCGTTTTTTCAAAAAAATTTAACACCAGTGGCCATCGGCGAAATCGGGCTGGATTACCATTTTCCCGGTGGAAATGACCCCGCTGCGGCGGCGCTCCAAAGGGAAGTTTTCCGCCAGCAATTGGCAATCGCACGCCAAAAAAATTGCCCCATTATTATCCATTCGCGCGACGCTTTCGAAGATTGTAGGCGGATCATCGACCAATCGGGATGCGACTGGAGCAAAATTGTCATCCACTGTTTTTCGGAAAATGCGGAGGCCATTCGTGCGGTCAATGGGCACGGCGGCCGGGCTTCGTTTACGGGGATTGTGACTTATAAAAGTGCGGAAAATGTGCGCCAAGCTTTGTTAGCGCAGGGCATCGAGCGGCTCATGATCGAGACCGATTCCCCCTATCTAGCGCCGGTACCTTTCCGTTCGCGGTCCAACGAACCCGCTTTTTTACGCGAAACAGCCCGCTACATCGCTAATTTACTGGGGATAGACGAGTCTGAGTTATGCGCTCGGACTTCGGAAAATGCGAAACAATTTTTTCAAATTACATGAAATAACACCCCAGCCCATCCTTCCGCAACGGCCGCTGCTTCCTCTCCAGAAGGGAATAATACCCGTTGAATTTTTCTTTTCTCAACGAATAAATCCCTTCAGCCTCATTGTATTATTATTTTCGAAAAGGAGGAGGAGGCGGCGGTGGAGGCGGCGGAATCTCATGCACATCCGATAAATTAACGTCACTTGGTTTATCTTCTGCATCATCTGTCGTTTCCAATGCCGGAGACAGGAGCCCTTCTTGCTCCGCATGAGCTAATATTTCTCGAGCTTGCTCCTTTCTCCAGTCCGGTAATTGACTGTCATTGATAAGGAAATCTAGGGCATCGATCACTACTTGCTTATCAGTCTCCGATAAGTTTACAGTTTTTCCTCCGGGTATAATTTCGAGAGGATAGAACTTGTCTCCAGGCTTCCGCTTTTTAACCAATCCAGCGTTCATACTCATTTCAACGCCGCCATCAATAACTTTCGTTGTGCTCAATACATTACCTAAGCAGATTAGTTTCGCTTCTTGCAATAAGACAGCCACTGCTTCGTCTTTTGGATTCAAGCCATAAGAACTGGAGATATCTCTAACCATATTTTCTAGCGCCCTTAATACTCGGGCTACAGGTGAACCATTCTTTTCAACCCCTTTTGCCAAGCTCTGAGCACTTTCACTCAATCTGTTACTTAGAGTCCACAATCCTCTCATCCTTTCCTCTTCCGGAAATTCCTTTCGCACTCTCGTATACGGAGTATTTCCTGTTAGCACAGGAAGCCCTGTTTTCTTAGAAATTTTTGTTCCCCGAGGAGGCATCGAGTATGGTTGTCCAGACCTTTCTGCGAGCATTTCCGCTTCCGAGTGCCATCGTCCATATATTTCTTTCGGTCGAAGTCCTATGGTCACACGTCCTGGCGCGCGCTCGTACGGAATCCCTTCTCCGGCTGTTAATGTTGAAACTGTTAACGCATTCATACCACTTATCGCGGTCATCATACCCAGCATGCGATTTATTACTTTTGATTTGTTCATAAAGTCTCTTAATAATGTTACAAATTTTACTTCTTTCAAGTTTTTTTTGAAAATTATTTACGTATTAAAGATAAAGCGCAAAAGAGTTGTTTTTTGTTCGAATTTTTCCTATTTTCCGAGGGAATTGGTTATATTTCCAAATTTAAAAAAACACAAAAGCGGAGCACATTTCACACTCCGCCGTTGTTTCTAATTTGAATCCACCTATTTCTACGTGGAATTTTTATTATAAAATTTACACTAATATTGCAATTAAATTATAAAAAATTTAAAAATATTTGGCGCCTCCACCCAGACTCGAACTGGGATTAACGGTTTAGGAAACCGCGGTTCTATCCATTAAACTATGGAGACGGGCCGGATTTATGCAAAAACAAAGGGAGATTTTGTCAATTCGCGACTACGATTTATATAGATTTTCGTCATTTTGGGGATTTTTTTGGGACTCCCGCTGATGCTTCTGGCGCTGATCCCTAGGGGCGGCGTGATTTACATTTCCCTCCTTAACTTCGATATTTACAATATTTACATCCTGAAGCCGTTCAAGTAAAAAATTTCGCAATCCACTATGATTAGCGGTTAAAAAGTTAAACGATTGTAAATTTGCTGCAAAAAAATCAAGATAAATTGAGGAACCTTCGCGGACCACGGAGAGTTGGGTACCGGGTAGGACGGTATCTTCTTTGAAAGTGATGATGACTTCTTGTTTAGCGTGGCTGACGGCTTGGACCAGCATGAGGCGTTCGACAATTTCGCTTCCGATTTTTACAATTGATTCGGCGGCTACGATTGATTTGTTATCTGATTTTTCGGCTATATTGGCCAGAATTTTTTCGCCTGGAATCTCTCCGAAAATGGGCATTTGTTCTATTTTATTTTGCAAAATATTTCCGGTTTTTTCGCTGACATTTTCTTCCAATGCACCCGATTTGTTCTCCGATTTTTCTGTTACTGCCACGTCGATTTTTACTTCTCTTTCCTTTTTTTGGGCAACTTTTTCGCCTATATTTTTTGTAAATTTTTCCAGAATTTTCTCCCCTGGAATTTCTCCCAAAGGGGGCATTAGTTCTGTTTTATTTTGCAAAATATTTCCTTTTTTTTTACCAGAATCCTCTATTAATTTTGGGTTTAAAGTATCTTTTTTTTGTATAATATTTTGCGTATTTTTTACTCCGACTATTATATTTTCGATGGTCTTTTTTCTCAAAATATTGTCGGCTGATTTCGTTTCAGCGGGGTTAGTTTTGGGAGTCTCATTTTCTTTTTCCCCCAGTATTTGTATCATTTTCGCCGTGGAAATATCCACAACATTACTATAGATTGTCTGCTTTACTTCCACTTCGCCAATGGCCAAAGTACCTTCCTTTTTGTCATTTTTCTCAAATACTTGCGGTAATTTATTCGCTATATTTTCCGGAGTTTTTACTACTCGAGCTTCGCTTTTTTCTTCCGTTTTTTCTTT
>JAIROS010000001.1 GCA_031257405.1 Puniceicoccales bacterium
AATTATTTTGCAAAATATGTTCATTAATATAAAAATTTATAAAAATAAATCTTGATTTGCTATAAAAATTCCGTAAGCTTACTAACGTAATCAGTTAAAACTTTTCAATGAAAGGATATAAAAATGGAAAAAAAATATAAATTAATATCGTTGTCGCTGCTGTGCTTATGGGGAGCAAATGCAGGTGAGTTGTGTACTTCCGCACATGGGTTATTTCTTAAGGCTCAGACCCAGGGTGTGCCGGATAGTTCATCTTCAAAAAATCAGTCATATGGAAGTAATAAAAAGCCGTGGAAATCGGGTGCGTCGGGCAGTTCATCTTCAAAAAATCAGTCAAATGGAAGTAAAAAACTGTCGCCGACTGAAGCGAAGACTATGGAATTTGGTAATTTAATGGAGTCTTTCTTGAAAGAATATGAGCAAACGAAGGAAAAAGCATTAGAAACAATAAGTGACCCAACTGAAAAAACTTATGTTAAAAAAATGTGCTCAGGGTTAGAGCGGAAAATAAGGGAGAATATAGTAAGCAAAGAAGGTAGGAAAAAGTTAGCCGAGGTAATACTACCAGTATTGATTCAAGTAGCGAAAAATGACCAGGATCAGGAAACGAAAGAGATTCAGGATGAGCTAAAGAAAACAAAAAATGAATTGGCTCAGGTTTCTGTTAGAATTCAAGAATTGGCTCAGGCTATGGCTCATCCTGAGGAAGCGGATCGTGTTCCGATTTTGTTTCAGGAATTGAATCAGTGTTTGATTTTTTCTGATGGTCTAAAAAAGAAAATAAAAACGTTTGAGGCTAAGCTAAAGGAAATGGGAGAGCCGGTTGCACCTCCGCCTGAAGAGGAATTGTTTGAAGAAGAAGTACCTCCGCCAATGGTTCCAGTACCTCCGCTAATGGTTCCAGTACCTCCGCCTGGAGCGGCAGTACCTCCGCCAGTGGATCCAAGAGATACACTACTTGATGTGCTAGTCGCAGCAGAAGAAAAACCGTCTAAGACAATGAAGCCAAAGAAAGAGACAGCGACTAGAGGGGGAAAGCGAGAAAGAAGACCGGTAGACCGTTTGGGTTTTTGATCTTTAACAGCCAAAATTGCGGTTGAAAAAGCATCTCCCTGTACACTGCGAGTAATAAGATTTTAGTAATAAAAAAATAATGGTCCGTTTAGCGCGGGCCATTTTTCATGCCATAAAATAATTAATTCCCAAAAATTTTACTCCGGGCGGAGAAAATTCATCCCTAAAATCTCCACCGCTTCGAAAAAATTTGGAAATTATTTTGCAAAATATATCAATTAATATGAAATTTATATAAAATAAGTCTTGATCTATTGTGAAAATTCCATAATCTTACTAATACAACCAATGAAAATTTCTTTAATGAAAGGATATGAAAATGGAAAAAAAATATAAATTAATATCGTTGTCGCTGCTATGCTTGTGGGGAGCAAGTAGTAGCGAGTTGTCTGCTTTCCTCCCCTTGAGTAAAAATTGGAAGGAAAGTCATTCTTCTGATAAAAGAACGCCGAAATATCCGTACGCAAAACGTGCCAGAGTCAATCAGTACGGGAAGAATGGCCCTCGTTATTTACGGGGTGTTTCGTCGGTTAGGCGTGCTCAACAGTCTCTGGGACAACCAGAAGAAGAAAAAAGGCTCTCTTCTTTATCAAGTATTTCCAATTTTTTTAGAAAAAGTAGTCCAACCAGTGAAGAAAGGAATGTCGTAACGGATGAGGATGAGGATGAGGATAAGGAAAATCAAGAACGTCGCCAGGAGTTCCTTGATAGATTCCAAAATCTTTTGGAGCAAATTGGGGATAACGATTTGAGGGAAAGAGTAGAAACGACCAAAGGTAATCCTGCGTTGCTTATTCGTATAATATCACATTTAGGGCAAATGAATGGAGAACTCCGGATTGTAAATGAAGGATTGCGGAGGAAAATAGAGGCAATGAGTAGAGAAAAGTCTACATGGACATCACCGTTAGCACAAACGTCAGTGCAGTATAGGAGACCAGTGGGTCAAGCTGTGCCGCCGCAGCGTTCACTATCAACGGATCAAGCCCCGAAGTATGAGCCGCTTCCTGGTATACCGCCTCCTCCTCCGGCACCGCCACCGCCTCCTCCTCCGGCACCTCCTCCAGGAGAAATAGATATTGGTGGAAAGAAGTCCCAAGCGCCGAGGCCTCAAGCGCCGGCACCACAAGGAGGAAATGCTGGAGCTTCGCACTTGGATTTAATCAGAGGTGGGCACTTCCAGCTGAGAAAAGTCGATCCGAATGCGCCGAAAGGGGAAAGTCCACTACCGCCACCGCCGATGTCGCACTTGGATTTAATCAAAGCAGGGGCCTTCCGGTTGAATAAAGTTGATCGGGATGCTTGGAAAAACTCAGCACCTAAGACTCAGGCAGAAGAAGATCCGAGTCAGTTGTCACTGCAGGATATACTTCAAAAAGCGGCATCGATTAGAGAAGCTGTAGCAGTAAGTGACAGCAGCAGTGCCGATGAAAAAACGGAATCGACGGCATGGTAATCCGCGTTGGTGAAATCGTTTTGAAGCAATAATAAAATAATAGTAAAGTGGTCCGTTTAGCGCGGGCCATTTTTTATTCCCCTGAAATAATTCGAAAAAATTCCATTTCAAATGGAAAAATTCCATCACCGAATTCCCTCCCGAAAATTTTGGGAATTGTTTTTTTGATTTATGTCGCTAATCTCAAACCCGTGAACGAAATCCTCAGCACCCCTACCCTTCGCGTCCGTGCCGATGCCCAAACCGTCTTCGTCGAGTGCGCGGGGACCTGGGATATTGCCCAGAGTCCGTGGAATTTTCAAGAAAAAATCCCACAAAATATTAAAAAAATTGTCCTCGATGCCGCTGAAATCCAAAGCGTTTCGTCCCCATTTCTCCTATTTTTCAGCCGCCTGAAGTCCTGGGCAGCCCAGCGCACGATCCCTCTGGAAATAAAAAATCTCCCCGAAAGCGTGGAAAAAATTTTCCGCTTGTCCCAAATCGCCCCGACAACCCATCGCCAATTACCCCCAAAATATGGGTTTTTTTACGGCGTGGGACAGTGGATCATCGATTGTTGCAGCGGGGTGAAACATGGTGCGCGATTTTTTGCGGATACGCTGGCTGAATTGGTTGGGATTGTGGTAAAATGTCCTAGGAATCTGGGGAAAAATCTCCTGCCTTTTATTCAGCAAACCGGGGTCAACGCGCTGCCCATCGTCGCGCTGATTAGTGCGCTTGTGGGGCTCATCATAGCTTTTATAAGCGTTGTGCAGTTGGAACGTTTTGGGGCGAGTATTTACGTGGCTGATTTGGTTAGTTTAGCGATGACTCGCGAGATGGGTTGTCTCATGACCGGCGTTATTATGGCGGGGCGGACGGGAGCGGCTTTTGCGGCGTCCATCGGCAGTATGCAGGCCAACGAAGAGCTCGACGCCCTCCAGACTTTTGGCATTAATCGGATCCATTACCTCGTGCTCCCCCGCCTCATTGCCCTAGCGCTGATGATGCCCTTACTTTGTATGTTTGCTGATTTGATCGGTATTGCTGGCGGAATGCTATCCGCTTTACCCTTTACGAAGGGCGGTCCATTGCAGTATTTGGTTCAGACAAAGAAGGCGTTGGCTGTGACTGATGTTTTGATTGGGTTGGTTAAAAGCGCGGTATTTGGTATAATTATTGGGGGGATTGGGTGCTATCGCGGTATGCGTTGTGGGCGTAATGCGGCGGCTGTGGGTGAAGCGACGACTTCGGCGGTGGTCCAGGGTATTACGTGGATTATTATTGCCGATGCCATTTTTTCGGTCCTCTGTACCACTTGGGGTATCTGAGGCCCTGCGACGGCGGCCCCTGGCAAAAGCTGCGCGGTTCCCGCGCAAACATGGAATTTCATTCCATGTTTTACAAGGCGGAGCCTTGTAGCTTTTGCCGTATCGCCGATGAGCCGGCTGGAAAAAATTTACTATTTTTTAGACAGTACAAATTTTATGGATTAAAGTGGGTATAAGTTTCCCGATTGTAGGGCGAAGGGCCGTTGCATTTTTTTTACAAATCGCGGATTATGGGTAACGAGGAGGAGGGCAGAATGGTACTCCCGACACAACTCCAAAAGCAATTCAATGGCAATGGCCGCATTATTTTCGTCCAAATTCCCAGTAGGTTCGTCGGCAATGACGAGTTCTGGCCGAAGCATTAGGGCCCTAGCAATGGCGACGCGCTGCCGTTCTCCCCCAGATAAATTTGCTGGAATCCGGTTTTTCAAGGAAACAATGGCAAGTCTTTGGAAAAGTACTTCCGCTAAATATTTACATTTTCTTAAATCCTTTTTAGCAATGCGGGCCGGAAGGAGAACATTTTCCAAAGCAGTCAATTCGGGGATAAGGTTAGAGGCTTGGAAAATAAATCCGATAAAATTTTGGCGGAGGGTCGCGCATCGGTCGATTGGCGCCTCCGAAATACATTTTTCTTTCCAAAAAACAGAGCCCGCCGTTGACCTTTCGAGCCCGCCAATAATATTGAGCAGAGTCGATTTACCAGATCCCGATTCGCCGGTGATACTAATGGTTTGGCCGGGCGCGATTTCCAGGGAAATATTTTGGAGAACGGGGATAGTTTGGGTATTGGGGCTCGGGAAATACTTCGAGACATTTTTCAGGGCGACGATGGAGGAGGCGGCGGACGGTTTTAGGGGCATTGATTTATGGGCATTTGGGTGGCTGCTTGACCAGGATTCGAACCTAGACAAACTGAACCAAAATCAGTTGTGCTACCGTTACACCATCAAGCAAACGCTACCAATAGAAAAAAAAAATTGTTTAGTGCAAGGAAAAAGGCGTAGGTTTTATGGGAGTGGAAGGTTTGGAATTATTATCCGCTTAGCTATCGAAAGTATCTCGGCCTTTGATCGACGCATATAATAAAATGCTAATAATTCTGCCCCGTCGTCCGATGCAAAAAGGCGTAGGTTTTATGGGAGTGGAAGATTTGGAATTATTGTCCGCTTAGCTATCGAAAGTATCTCGGCCTTTGATCGACGCGTATATGTCCCGCAATTCCTCGGCGATCGCCGTAGCATGGGGGCGCTTCCGGTGGTCGAGAGACGATATGCGGGCCAGTATCCTAGCAAAACACTCCAACATCGGACGCGAATAATTCTGCCCCGTCGCCCGACGCATCATCCCGTTTAATTCGGAAAGTTTGCCCAAAAAATATCGGTAGGCGTCGAATCTCGGCCGGCGAGCCATCTCCAAATAGTGGAATTGTACGGCGTCTTTTTCCTGGCGAAAATATAGATAGCGGGCCAATTGATACCCGCATTTGCCGAAAAGAATGGCGAGAAAAATGGGTGCCGACGAGTAAATGTCGTAGGCGGGCCTGGCGATCGCGTCGCGCTTCGACTTCGCTAGCCGTATCTCCTCCTCTATCGCCCCTAACCGCATTTCAATTTCCTTTTCCCGTTTTTCGAGGCGCTCGATTGCTTCCGTATCCCGCGATCGCCGTAATTTTTCGGCGATTACTTTCCGTTCATCCTGGAGCTTTTTCTTTTCCAAATTGTCGTCCTTGATGACGCACGTTTGCTCGATGAATTCCGGAGCGCCGTTATTGGAATGGATTTGGATCGTTTCACCGAATTTTTTCATAGCGCCGAGGTCGATGATATGGCAGAGGAATTTCAGGGAATCGATCATGACGTTACCCGGTTTGATATCGCAGTGGACGAAGCCCAGGTAATGGAGGATGGAGAGACCTGCGAAAAAACTCCACGCGCAGAGTACGGCGGTTTGGAGGTCATCCGGGAAACCGCGGCGGTAGGGGGTTTGTTTACGGGAGACGATTTTGAAAAGATTTTCGCCGAGCACCCTTTGTTGGACCAGCGATCCGTTAATGGTTGATCCGATGACGGATATAATGAGGTTCAAAGGGAGCAATGGATTATTAGAGGGAAATTTTTCTCCGAGCAATTTCAAGAAATTTTGCGAATTTTCTAATTCAATTTCGAAACTACGTTTCCCTTTTTCGCCTTTATCCTCCCGCACTTTCTTTACGATGAGACTTTCTTCGCCGGAAGAGGCTTCGTAGATGGTACCGTAGCCGCCCTGCGCTAATTTAGGGCCGATGATGATGGGTAATTCTAGGAGTTCTACGGGGGATTCTGCGTGAAATTCTGGGGAAAATTTTTTGGTAATTTGGCTGGCGAAGGTTGGTGTTTTTTCGCTGAGATTTTCCTGTAAAAATGAGGGGAAAATGGGGTAAAAGAAAGAGTGCGAAGCGTTCAGCCGCGAAAAAAATATGCCACAAGCGGTAAATAAACAAAGCGCTTGGTCCTTCTTCGATTTTTGCTTTTTCATAGAGCCTCAATCCTAAATTGTAAAAATTATCGGCTGATTTTCAATGAAAAATTTAATGTTTTTTTATTACTCCAAAACACAATTTATGACCAAAAATCATAACGATCCCCCAAAAAAAACTTGGGCGAGTAATATGTAAAAAAAGAGGCTTTCAGTCGGCCCCTTTTCGTTTTTTATTCACAATTATTTATTGAATGGAGAAAAATCCGTGTTCCCAGTCGGATAGCGCCATGTCGGTGAGCGCTTCAACTATCTCCACCGCCGAAAGCCGCCGCATAGGATCGAGGTCAGCCATGCCCGCTAACAAATGCGCAAGGCGTTCCAAAATGGGCTCTGGATACCCCTGGCCAGTCGCCGCTAACATCTTCCGGTTTAGATCAGCCAATATCCCCAGAAAATAGGCGTGGCCATCGAATCCCGGCTGCCCAGCGTCGTGGACGTACTGAAATTTAATCGGCCGATCCGGATTGTGGAAAAATAATGTCTGCCCAAGCTGTAATCCCGCTTCGCCAAATAATACGGCCAGTGCAACGGGGGTCGTCGCGTAGATGTCGTAGGAGGGATGCGCCGGCGGGATCACTATGGATTGTTGCGCCTCTTTCATGGTTTGGATGGAAGAACTGAGAAATTCTTGCCGCTCCGTAAGTTGCTGCAGTCTTATGAGTGATTTGGGATCGATCGATACTTTTGAAGCGTAAGCTCGTTTCCTTTCCATTTCTTTTAGTTGAGCGATTAAGTCGCCCTGAGCTTGGGACTCCTTAATTTGTAAAGCCATATCGGGGATAGAATTTTTTCTTTTTAAATCTTCGATCTGTTGGGATACGAGTGAACGTTTGCTTTCGAAGTCTAAAATTAGGCTTTGGAGGGCGCTGAGTCTGAATGATGGCAGGACGCATTCCGGCCCACCATTAGGGGAAAAAGAGGAATAGGATCCTCCGAATGGTGTTGCGATACCGAAGTCGATGAGATAGAGGGGATAATCCCATATAACGCCTCCCATGGCATCACCTCCCATAGGTTTATCGGCTAGCATGATATTATCGGGTTTAATATCGCTATGGGCGTAGCCGGCGTTATGGATGGCCACGAGCGCTAGATATAAGGCGGTCAAGCGGGCAAGGGCTTCCTGGAGATGCCTGGGAAAATGGCCCAGGGTATCGTAGGGAATTCTTCCTTCTATGATAGTTTTATCGAGTGTTGCGCCGGGGATTCTTGTCTGTATGAGGTTTCCTTCTTCTGTTACGGCGAGGACGGGAACCAATACCCCCATACCATATAGTAGGCCATATTCGGGATTTTTTTGGCCTAAGTTTTGCATTACGGATGATACGAGGCCTTTGGAAGTTTCCCATTCCTTTTGCATATCTTTCCGTCCCTCTTCGAATAATGATTGTTTGATCACGATATCTTGGCCGTTAGCGGAACCTGCATAGACGGCGCCGAAAGCTCCTGCGCCCACTCGCTGACCTCTAGATACGGGTGTTCCTATTCGTATAGCAGGAAAGCCGAGGAGATCTTTTGTGAATTGGTTTTGTTGATTTTGTTCAAGTGAGGTTTGCGGGGGTTCTCGGAAGAACCAGTTTTTCGGATAAAATCTGTGGACCCAGCTTTGTGTAGGTTGTTCTGGTGGGTTATAGACCGCGGCACTAATGTAATCGGAGGGTACGGGTGCGTTAGGGCTTTGAGTGGCTGGAGTTTGGGGAATTAGTTGCTGATGACTAAGAAGTTGTGCCGGTGGATTTTGTCCGGGTAGCGTTTGTGGGGGTTCTCGGAAGACCCAGTTTCTAAGAAAAGATCTCCAGGTCAAGCTTTGTTTAGGTTGTTCTGGTGGGTTATAGACCGCGGCACTAACGGAATCGGAGGGTAGGAGTGCGTTAGGGCTTTGAGTGGCTGGAGTTTGGGGAATTAGTTGCTGATGACTAAGAAGTTGTGCCGGTGGATTTTGTCCGGGTAGCGTTTGTGGGGTTTCTCGGGAGAACCAGTTTCTAGGAAAAAGTCTCTGGGCCCAATTTTGTGTAGATTGCACTGGCGTAGCGGCGATTTTGTTTCCGGCAATGGGAAACATTTTGCTGGCCGAAGTTTGGGTATCGAGAGTTTGTTGATTTGGGCTCTGGCTACTGGAAATTTTGGTCGGCGGATTTTGGCTGGCTGGGACGAGTGTTTCGGGAATTTGTGACAATTCGCTGGGCAGTCGACGGTTAGAAGGACCTCTCCTGTGAAAACCTGCTTTGGCCGGCGAAGAAGGATCAACCGTATCGTCAGTTTCATTTCTGGGAAAATTGGGTAAGGCGCTGTATCTAAAATCGGGCGTCGTATCGGCCCTGCACAAATCGGAAAATATTCCACCGAAAGCTAAGCAAATATATGCCGCCTTCCCACCGTTAAATGCTGAATTCCTATCCATTGTGCGACGAATTATGAAAAATAATTCGTAAATTGCAAGGGAAATTTTACTATTTTTTTTCCAAAAAGCCGACTTTGCGGTAAACTTTGGCGAGCGTTTTATGGGCGATGGGCTGGACCGTTTCGGCGCCATTGTGGATAACGGATTGTAAATATTTTTTGTCATTTTTGATGGCGGCGTATCGCTCCCGGACGGGCCCCAGTAGGGCAATGAGGGCGTCGGCGAGCTCCCGCTTGAACGGCGCGTAGCCGCGGTAGGTCGCAAATTTTTCCTCAGCTACCCCCACCGCCGTGTTCGTCGCAGAACAGTAAATATTTAGTAAATTCGCAATTCCAGGGCGCTCGGGATCGGCACAAATTCTATCCCCGGAATCGGTTACGGCGGCAGCTATTTTTTTCCAAATCACTTCGGGGCCGTCGGTAATGTAAATCGTGGCGTTGCCGTCGGGATCGGATTTCGACATCTTGCGCTCCGGAAATTTGAGCGACATAATGCGCGCACCCACCGCTTCGATGAGCGGGACGGGTACGGTAAAGGTCTCGGAGTAGGTCGCATTGAATTTTTCCGCCAAATCACGGGCGAGTTCGACGTGCTGCCGCTGGTCTTCGCCGGTGGGTACATAGTCCGCGTTGTAAAGTAAAATGTCGGCGGCCATCAAAATCGGATAATACAGCAATCCGGAGTAAATGTGTTCCCCTTTGGCCGATTTGTCCTTGAATTGGTGCATGCGATAAAGTTGGCCAATGGGCGTTAAACTGCCGAGGACCCACGCCAATTCCGTGTGCCCGACGATGTGAGATTGTATGAAAATACTGCACCGTCGCGGATCTAACCCACAGGCAATGTATTGGGCCACACAATCTAAAGTCGCTGCCCGTAACGCCGCCGGCACTTGCGGTACCGTGATGGCATGCTGGTTGGGAATGAAAAAATAACAGGTATGGCGCTCCAACATCCGATTCCAACGGTTGGCAGCCCCAAGGAAATTACCCAAGTGAAGGGTCCCCGTCGGTTGCATGCCCGTTAAAATAACACCCCTCGACCCGCTTTCTTCCATAAATATTCAGCGATATTCCATAGCGCCGAAAGTAAAAATGGCAAATGTTTTTTTAAAAATAGCGACCGCAAAGGCCAACCCAGAAGAATGCTATTCCCCCTTGCAACCCCTTTGGAGGAGCAAAGCTCCTCTGGACCTAACGGTCCGCCCCGCGGCTACGCCGCGGGGCCAAAGGGGTTGCGAATCTGGAATAATTTTCGTGGAATTCAGAAAATGTTTTGGTCGAAGTATATATTTTCAAGAAAGTCAAGCATAAATTCGCTATCATCTGCTATTTATGGGTAATTTTCGTGGAATTCGGAAAATGTTATTTGGTCGAAGTATATATTTTCAAGAAAGTCAAGCATAAATTCGCTATCATCTGCTATTTGGGAGTAATTTTCGTGGAATTCGGAGAAATTTCGTTAAAAAAAAATTATTGTTGGCAAACGATTTGCGAAGTAGGGGAATAGTATCAGGATGGCGGCATGACCTACGTCGCGACTCAAAGGGGGCAGGACAATAAACAGCGGGAGGAAAAATTACTCAAAACGGGGGTACGTTCGGCCATGCGTCGGGTGTACATCAATCGCCAGTACCGCTATTGGCGGAGCCGCATTTTTTACTCCCTATTTTTGGGCTACGCGGCATTTTATTTAGTGCGGCAGAATTTGACCGTTGCGGCGCCGGAGATGCTCAAGGAATTTGGCTACACGAAGTCGCAGATTGGCTGGATTTTCGCCCTATTTTCGATTATTTACGGTGTGGGAAAATTTATTAGTGGGGCGATATGCGATCGTACGGACGCGCGTTATTTTATGTCCATTGGGCTTGTTGGGGCGGCGGTTTGCACGCTTTGCGCTGGATTTTCGCGGTCCATTTGGGTATTTGCGCTCCTTTACTCACTGAATGGAGCGTTTCAGTCGATGGGATGGCCACCGGTTTCGCGGCTGATGACCCACTGGTATGCGCCCGAGGAATTGGGGACGCGCTGGGGATTAATCAACGGTTCGCATCAATTCGGGAGCGTCATTCTTTTACTGGGCGGGTCGCTATTATTGGGCTATTTTGGGTGGCGTTCGGTATTTATTGTGCCGGCGGTATTGGCGTTATTATTGGCGGGGATTTTATTTGAGCGGCTGAGGGATACGCCGGAATCGTTGGGGTTACCGCCCATAGAGGAGAAGGATGACGCGGCGTGTCGGGAAGTATCGAAGGGGGAGGAGGTGGTGACTTTCCGGGAGATTTTCATGGAGCATCTTTTACCGAATCGGGCGCTTTGGTACGTATGCATGGCGAATTTTTTTGTTTACATCATACGCATGGGATTTTTCAATTGGGCGCCGACATTTTTACAGGAAGCGCGGGGGGCATCGCCGCTAGGATCTGGGGCACAGTCTTCGATTTTTGAGTTAATGGGTGTGTTAGGAGGTTTATTTGCGGGCTGGGCGTCGGACCGCATTTTTAAAGGGCGGCGGAGTCATGCGGGATGTTATTTTATGGGGGTATTGATTATCCTTTTGTTTTTATTTTGGCGGTTACAGACGGCGTCGCAAGCGGTTAACACGGCGCTTCTTTTTTTGATTGGATTTTTTCTTTACGGGCCGCAGACGTTACTGGGGATGTCTGGAGCGGAGCTTGGGGGGAAGCGTGCGGCGGCGGCGGCGAATGGATTAACGGGGACTTTTGGTTATTTGGGGGGAGCGGTTGCGGGTTTTGGGGTAGGGAAGATTGCGGACAATTGGGGATGGAATGCGGTATTTCTTTTTTTTGAGATTTGTGCGTTACTGGGCTCATTTTTTTTTATTTTGAACCGCCACCAGAGTTCACGGGGGGTGCAGCGGGCATCGAAATTTTGACCGCCGTGAGTTTTACATGGACTGTATTTTTTTATATTAGTTGCAGAATTTTTTCTTTATTTTGAACCGCCACCAGAGTTCACAGGGGGCGCAGCGGGCCTCGAAATTTTAACTGCCGTGAGTTTTTCGTGGACTGTATTTTTACATTTTTTGCGGAATTTAGTGAAAATTTTACGAGTGTGGGAATTTTTTTTTGAAAAAAATGGTGTTTAGGGTAAAATTTTGCTTGCATTTTGGAAAATGATGCGTTGTATGGCCGCGTTGAGTTATGAGTATTTCGGAGGAGAAAAAAGTTTCGATGCCATCGCCGCTGCAAATCGATTGGACCGACGTCGACGCATTGTACCAGTATGTGACGGGAACGGGGCGGATATTGCCCAAAAAATATACGGGCCTGAGCGCGCGCCAGCAACGCCACGTTATGCGCATGATTAAACGGGCTCGCAATATGCTATTGATGAAATAGTGGGCGGGGGAGCGAGGATTTTAGAGGCAACTCCGGAATCGATTCGCGAGGTGGTGGATATTTTGTTAGCGGGCGAGGTGGTAGCTTTGCCGACGGAGACAGTTTATGGGTTAGCGGCTGTTATCAATGATGGCGGTGCGCTGCGGAAGATTTTCCAAGCGAAAGGGCGGCCTTCCTACGATCCGCTGATTATTCATGCGTTGGATTTATCGGGGTTGTTGGATTTAGTTGAGGTTGGCGGCGTTTTACTGGACAAGTTGCGGCGTCTATGCGATGCGTTTTGTCCGGGGCCGCTGACTTTTGTTCTTAGGAAAAGGAAGGCAGTTTCCGACATTATTACCGCCGGGAAAAAAACGGTAGC
Source organism: Puniceicoccales bacterium (assembly GCA_031257405.1). Lineage (GTDB taxonomy): Bacteria > Verrucomicrobiota > Verrucomicrobiia > Opitutales > LL51 > LL51. The sequence continues at coordinate 12,484 of JAIROS010000001.1, forward strand.
CATTCGCATTCCGTCGCATCCCATTTTCCGGGAAATTTTGCGGCGGACGGGTCCTCTAGCGGCTCCCAGCGCCAATCCGTTTGGCTATGTGAGTCCGACGTGTGCGGAGCATGTGCGTATTTCCATGGGCGAGAAAATTTCCCACATTTTGGACGGAGGGCCGTGTGAGATTGGGGTAGAATCGACGATTTTGGATTTAAGCGGCAGGCGTTTTACAATTTTACGTCCGGGGGCGATTACGGCGGAGATGGTTAGCGAGGTTTTGGGGGAGGGCGTCGAGTTGTTGCGTCCGGTAGCCAGTACCGATCCTGCGGCGCCGGGGATGCTGCGGCAGCACTATAGCCCGCATACGAAATTGCGCCTATTTCGGAGGTCGGCGGAGGAAGTTCTGTTAAATTTTGGTAAAGATTTCGGAAAAAATGTGGCGATTGTTTACTTGTCACGGAATCATATGCCGCTGTCCGGAGAGGGGAAGTGGGCGAAAAATATTTTTTGGCTCAGCGAAGGGGGCGATTGGAACGAAGTGGCGCGGAATATATTCGCGTTATTGCGGCGGTTAGATGGCATGCAATTTGATTTAATTTGCTGCCAGGTCCCGGAAAAAATAGGCGTGGGTGCGGCGATTAACGACCGCTTGAGCCGAGCAGCGGCAAAGTTCTAGCAGTGGGAATTTTATAAAATATGATTTAAAAATTAGCTTTTTAATTGAATTTTTATTAAAAATAGTAAAATTAATGGCATGGGAATAAAAGTTGATTTTGGCGGTCAAAATGTAAATGTTAGCTATATGGAAGCCGCGAAAGCCATTAAACCGAACGGTAATTTTTTTTCAAAATTGGGAACGGCAATTAAGTTAATCTTCACCGCTAATGATAACGACAAGGGAAAAATTGTAACGGCATTTAATAATAATCAGATAAAAGGTCAAGCCACCCTAGAAGGAAGAAAAAAGGTGTCGACTAGATCTGTTGAATTTCAGAAAAAAAGTCTCGAAATAACGCTCGACAGGGAGAAAGGGGCATCGGACAGTACGGTAAAAAGCGCAGACAATCTTGAAAAAATGTTTGGAGCCCTGAAAGCAACAGGACTGACTTTTTCGCCTGCGAGTGAAGCTAAAATTAGTGAATTTAAAAATCGTGCCAATGAAATTAAAGATAGCTATGAAAAGATAGACGTAGGAAATAAGAAGACAAAAAATGATGTAAAGCAAGTAGCTACTGAGATGTTGCAACTCAATGGAGGATTAACGGAACTAAATGAAAGTATAGGTGCTTTAAATGCATCACTTACGGACATAGCCGTAGCCGCTAAAGAGTGTTTTGAGCAAGCGGAAGCCCTTTTGGGGCATGAGCCAGAAAATTTTGACAGTCTTTTGACAGAACTTAAAAATTACAACCCCACAACAATTCAGGGAGGTCAATGCAAGTTGAATTTATTGGAAAAAATATCAGAACTTCAGCTTAAATGTGCGAGCTTAGGAAGCTAACTCTAGGCGCGGGGACTGCGCGGCTTTTGCCGGAAATTTTTTGGAAAAAATTTGCTTTTATGCTGAAAAATTATAGAAGCGCCGCATGAATCATCCCTTCAAAGACGCCATCGCCGCAGCGGAAATCGTGTTGCGCGGAGAAGAAGCCGTTATCCACCACCTGCGGCAATCCATCGGACAATCTCTGGCGGCCGTTTTACCAATTTTACTGTCCCACGCCGGACAAATCGTCGTTTCGGGCATGGGGAAGTCCGGCTATATTGCTCAAAAAATCGCGGCCACTTTGACCAGTACGGGGACGCGCGCCGCCTATTTACACCCGGCAGAAGCAGTCCACGGCGACCTCGGGATCTACGGAGAAGGCGACCCAACCATTATTCTTTCCAAGAGCGGTGCCAGCGAAGAAATCCTCCGATTAATCCCGCTTTTGAAGCGATTCCGTTCGAAAATTATAGCCGTCACGGCCAATAAGCATTCCGAGTTGGCGCGGCACGCGGACGTCACCATCGACATCGGTTTGCGGGAGGAAAGTGACCCCATTGGGATGGTTCCGACGACGAGTGCCGTTGCGTCGCTGGCGGTAGGGGATGCGATTGCTTGTGCGCTGATGCAGGCGAAGGGGTTTACGAGGAAGGATTTTGCGGCGATTCATCCGGCGGGCCAGATCGGTCGCAATTTACTGCTATCGGTGAAGGACATGATGACGCCTTTGGAAGGGGTTGCGTGTCTTGGGGGAGGCGAGACGTTGCGGGAAGTGGTGATTGCGATGACGGAAAAGCCGTTGGGTGGGGCATTAATTTTGGATAAAAATCGGGCGCTAACCGGCTTAATTACTGACGGAGACGTCCGCCGCGCATTAAAAATCGACAAATCTATTGATAAAATTTTCGCAAAAGATATAATGACCGTAGATCCGCGGATTGTCGTTTCAAGTGTATTACTGGGCGAGGCGTTGGAGGTCATGGAATCGCAAGGTTCCCCCGTCTACGTTTTGCCGGTGGTTGATGGAGCGAATCGGGCTGTCGGGTTGTTACGGTTACACGATGCGCACAGGAAATTTAGTCCATTTTGAGAAACTCCCTTCGCGGGTAAGCGGATGGGATACGATCTTTGGAACGATATTTTATGGGCGTAGCCGCGGAAATAATACTTCTCGATTGGATGAGGGAATCGCTTATTGGGAAAAAATTAAGCGAAAAAAGGAGAAAGTATGGAAAATCCAATAAATTTGATGGGAAAGTTATTAATTGCAACACCCAAATTGCGTGACAAAACATTCGCGCGTACGGTCATATTCTTGACCTCTTGCAATAACCTCGGCGCAAAAGGTATTATCCTTAATCGCCCAGCCAATCGATGGGTAGATAGCTACGGTACCGAATATACGGATCCGGGGATCTTGAACGCCCCCATCTACTACGGTGGCCCAATTAATGCAGAGGAATTAACGATTTCGGCGTGGATGTGGCACCGCAATGACCGCTACTTCGAATTGCGCTACAGTTTGCAGGAAAGCGACGTCGCCAGTTTGGATTACGTCGATAATAATATCCAGGTGCGTGCGTTTTTGGGGCATGCGAGCTGGGGTCCTTTCCAACTCATTGCGGAAATTTTAAATGGCTGGTGGTATCCGGTGAAAGTGGGCAGTATTTTTGGTATAAAGGAACATGGAGATGCCCTGTGGCACGCCATTATCGAGAAAACAAACCCCGGTATTATGCTGCTCAACGACTTCCCTGAAGACCCTAAATGGAATTAAATTGCTTCCAAAGTACCTCGGGCGCAGACGTGGCGTTCTCCCCACCCCATGCCTCTAGCCTGGCTGAGGATTTCGCCATTGTCAAGTATTTTTTTGTATTTTTTTAATTTCTGGATTTTTTTTAACTTAAATTAAATAAGAATCTGGGAAAAATAAAAAAGTTCGTCCGCTTTTTCAGACGCGATCCTCGCCCCACCCTTCACTCCCAAGTCTTGCACGATCTCCCGCCGTTGTCAAGTATTTTCTCGCAAAAAAATAAATAATAATAAAATTTTTTATTTCCTGAAAATATTTCAAAAAATAATCGGGAGCCCCAGTAGCCCGCTGCCGGGAATTCGCCGTTTTAATTCAGTGAAATAAACAATTTTTTTATACTATCCTCCCAAAAAGCGTCGAGGTCGTGCAACTCTCAATCAAAATATCAACGGTCTGCCCAATGCAATCCTCAGTGCCCGCGAAAATTACCTTTTTGCGCTCCGGTGTAAATCCTTCGAGCCGCCGTGGACCGCGCTTCGCCCAGGATTCAACGAGCACTTCCTTCGCCTCCCCGACCATCAATTCGTTGTACCGCCGAGAATACCGCTCCACCCTCTCCAGCAAAATTTGATTCCGTGCCTCCTTGACCTCCCGCGGAATTTGGTCGCCCAACCGCGCCGCCGCCGTCCTAGGACGTACACTGTACTTGAAAATAAAAGCCATGTCAAATTTTACTTCGTCAAAAAAATCACAAGTTTTTTCGAAATCAGCTTCCGTTTCCCCAGGGAAACCTACAATAATGTCCGTCGAAAGCGCAATCGTCGGGACTTTTTCCCGCAACGCACCCACGATCGCTAAAAATTGCTCCCCTCCGTAAGGCCGCTTCATAGCCCGAAGTACGGCGTCGGAACCACTCTGCAAAGGAAGGTGGACCTGCGGACAAAGTTTCGGTAAATTTTGATAGGCGTCGATGAGATCGGATTTGAATCCTTTGGGGTGCGGCGATAGGAAACGTATGCGGCGGATACCGTCGATTTGTTGAATTTTTTCTAAAAGTTGTACGAAAGGGCTTTTCCCGTTTACGTAGGGCATGCAATTGGCGCCGTAATTATTGACAATTTGCCCCAAAAGCGTGACTTCTTTCGTGCCGCGTTCGGCAAGCCACCGGACTTCGCGGACGATCTCTTCCATGGGGCGATACCGCTCCGGACCCCGCGTCTTCGGAACAATGCAATAGGCACAACCCATGTTGCACCCCTGCATAATGGATACGAACATCGATGTTTTTACTTTTTTTTCATCGCGTGCCGCAGCAAAATGCGGGTCGATCGCGCCCATCTCCGTATCAATAATGCGGCGATTGCTATCGCGTAGGAGTTGATCCAGGTACGCCGGGACTTTTTCGATGCGGTTGGGACCGACGATGAGACGCGCGTTCGGCGACTTTTTTGGTAAAATATCAGCGAGATTCTGCGCCATACACCCAATAATACCAACGATTTTTTCCCGATTTTTCCCACGTGAAATTAAATTCGACTTCCCAATCGCCTTGGCTTCCGCTTGCTCCCGTACGCTGCAGGTGTTCAGTAAAATAATGTCCGCTGCCCCCTCGTCATTAGCTATCTCATACCCGCTGCCCACCAATATAGCCGCTAAACTCTCCGATTCGCGCTCGTTCATCTGACACCCGTAAGTCCTGATGTATACCCGCTTATCCATTGCCCAGCGACAATTGGAAAAATACCCGCCACGTAAATTAAAATCAATGCAAATGGTAAATTTCAAAAAATTAACGAAACATAAATAATCTGTAAACTGTGAACGGGGCTTGCGCAGATAATGTGCAGCGGGTAATGTGCACCCGTAAGAGGCAAAGCCTCTTGAACTTTCTTTGAAAGTTCTTGCGGTGAACCGCAAACGGGTGCACATAAGTCACGCTATTTTTGATTTCCGGGGGAGTCAACTTTAAACTACATTTATTCAGGTTTTAGGGAAGGGAAGAGGATGACATCGCGGATATTTTCTGAGCCGGTGAGGAGGACAGTGAGGCGATCGATACCGATACCCATACCGCCCGCTGGGGGCATACCGTATTCGAGGGCGAGGAGGAAGTCGTTATCGAGATTTTGGGCATCTTCGCCGATTTGGGACTCGAACATTTGCCGTTGGAGGATGGGGTCGTTTTGTTCGGAGTAGGCGGGGGCAATTTCCTGGCCGTTGATACAGAGTTCGAAGACGTCGAGGTATTTAGGGTTATTTTGGTTTAATTTTGCGAGTGGGCACAATTCTTTGGGCAGCTGCAGGACGAAGGTTGGGTTAATGAGGTTTGGTTCGACGAGTTTGCTATATACGGCGTTTGTGATTTCGAAATCTTCGGCATTGGGGTCGACTTGGATGGCGTGTTGTTGGCAGGTTTGTAATTTTTCTTCCCGCGATTTGGTAAACCAGAGGGGGTCGCGTAGTGCTTCGGTGACGAGGTCGGCGTAATTTGCCTGTCGCCATTCTCCGCCGAGTTCGATGGTCACGCCGTCATAGCGGGTGATAGTGGTGGAGCCGAGGACGGTTGTGGCGAGGTGTAAAATCAGGTTTTGGACGAGTTCCATCATGGTGAAATGGTCGGCGTAAGCCTGATAAAGTTCGATCATCGTGAATTCCGGATTATGTTTCCGGGAGAGGCCTTCGTTTCGGAAGACGCGGCCGATTTCGAAGACGCGGTCGAAGCCGGCGACGAGCATGCGCTTCAGGTAAAGTTCGAGGGCGATGCGCAGGTAGAAATCATGGTCGAGGGCGTTCATATGGGTCACGAACGGTTTTGCGGCGGCACCTCCGGCGATGTGGTGCAACATCGGGGTCTCCACTTCGGTGTACTCGCGCGCCCAAAGAAATTTGCGGATTTCCCGGATCATTTGGGTACGTTTAATGGCGCGGTCTCGGGACGTTGGGTTGACGATGAGGTCGAGGTAGCGCTGGCGGTAGATTTGGTCGTCGTTGGTGAGGCCGTGCCACTTTTCTGGGAGCGGCCGGAGGGATTTTGAAACCAGTGTAATCGCCTTCGCTCGGACCGTAATTTCCTGCGTTTTGGTTTTGAAGAGGGGGCCGGTGACGCCGACGATATCGCCGATGTCAAATTTTTTAAACGCCGCGTAAACCGTTTCGCCGACGTCGTTTTGGGAGACGTAGACTTGGATTTTCCCGTCGCGGTCGAGGAGTTTGATGAATGCCGCCTTGCCCATATCGCGGAAAATGACGATGCGGCCGGCCACGGAGAATATTGGGTCAGAATCGTCGGTATAAGTGGCGATAGCCTGGGAGCTGCTGTGGGTTTGCGGGCAATTTTGGCGGAAGGGGTCGAAGCCGCTGGTACGCATTTGGGCGAGCTTCATTTTTCTGACGGCGAAGACGTCGCTGCTATGGAAATCGGGATCGCTGTTCATTGTTTGGAAGCACTGCGAAATCGTGGGCTTTAGTAAAGAAAAATCGCGGGAATTATTACGAAAGAAAAATGGATATTCTTACGAAAAAAATGGTTTTGCCGCTGTACTCGGATCTGCTATTAGTGTTTCCGAGGGCGATATTATTTATATTTTTGGCGGCGAAGACGTGTCGCTGCTATGGAAATCGGGATCGCTGTTCACTATTTGGAAGCACTGTGAAATCGTGGGTTTTAGTGAAAAAAAATCGCGAAATTATTGCGAATGGAGAATGATTCACCCGCTGTAACCCCTAAAGCTCCGAAAATCGTGTCATTTCGTACCGCAGTTGGATTGGTCGGAGTGACTGGATTCGAACCAGCGACCTCTACCTCCCTAAGATAGCGCTCTACCAGACTAAGCTACACCCCGCCGGGCTTGAGATTTGAGTATTTTCGCGGAAAGACAAGTATTTTTCGATTTATTTTTCCCTGCTTTGCCTTGAAAAATTTCGGCGGAAAATGGGTATTCCTATCGCCGGGAACGACCTGGGGACGGGAATCGAGGAGCGTAGCCCCTATTTCAAATCCTAAAGGGATTTGAAAATTTTCTTTAGAAAACCGATTCCCGTCCCTGGCTATTTTAATCTGAGCCAGAAAAAATGCAAAAAGCTAGAAAAAGTTCAAAAAAAAAATACTTGACAATGGCGGAAGATCGTGTAAGGCTTGGAAGCGAAGGGTGGGGCGAGGATCGCGTCTGAAAAAGTGGGCGAGTTTTTTATTTTTCTCGAATTTTTATTTAATTTGAGTTAAAAAAGATACAAAAATTAAAAAAAACACTTGACAATGGCGAAATTTTTAGCCAGGCTAGAGGCGTGGGGTGGGAAAAATGCCACGTTTAAAAATAGGGGCACAAAATCCGATTAATGGTCGGGGTGACTGGATTCGAACCAGCGACCTCTAAGTCCCGAACCTAGCGCTCTACCAAACTAAGCTACACCCCGCTAACCTCCCAATTTGAATTTTTCGACCGAAAGACAAGTATTTTCTGGATTTTTCCGAGAAAAAATCTAGAATCATCACCCGTGGAACGTAAATTTTAGTAAAATACTTCCCGCACGACATGTAAAATGCAAGTTAAAAGTAAAAAATATGCGACCATGTATTGAAAATAAAAGGAAAAAGAAAGCCTAGAAATGGGGAAATTATGCTGAGTTATTTATTATCATTTTTAAGGGTAGGGTGGCCGGCCATTTCGAATGCCGAAGCGGCGGCCGCGGATAGCCGTAGTTTCCCGATTAAGGTCGATACGTCGAGACTCCCCGAAGCTTTTCGTAAAAAATTTCAATTGGGCGACTACAGGATCGATGAATCCGACGGCGATATCCGCATCAAACACTTCGACATGGACCCCAAAAATCAGCAGAAGATGGTGGATGCCCTTCGCGGCGAACACCGATTATTCAATTTTCATGGGAGGAAAGAAAATATCAGGGAATTTTGGGCCGCATACGCGAAAAATAATCCCGACAAAACGGTCCTTTATTTGGAAGTCGGCGCCCGCACCTATTTTTTCCAAGAATTATTCGAAAGGCTAATGGTCATCGGCGGCGAAGGGATTCAGAGGGATATGCGGCACGGTTACCGCTCTCCGTTCGGGAAATTCAGCGAAACGAAAACCCTGCTATGCCGCGTGAATGATGATCGCAATATTCGGGAAGAATTGCGAGATAGTTTTAAATTGAGTGAATATTTTCGGGCTGGAAATGTAAAAATTTTTATTTATCACCGGGCGGCCCACTCGCTGACCTCCCTGTACTTCGATCGCCACGACGATGATGTGCGGGCTATCGATATGCGGCGGGCATTTTTTGCCGGGAGTAAGCGGGTAGGTTTTTGGGTTATGGGCGGAGCTACGGGAGCATTTGTGGGGGGTACGGCCATTGGTGCTGTACCGATTATGGGGAGTGTGGTGAGTTGCGCGACTGTTTTTGCGACGAGCATGGCGTTTTACAGGGCTTACCAGTTATTTTGTCCGGCGGCTGCCAGGGAAAAAATAAGTACATTTGTGCGCGAGAAAATTGAGGTGGGGGCGCCGAGATTCGGGGTTGCGCTGAGGGTATTGGAAGCATTTTCACCGAAAAATAAAGATATTCCGAGCCGATAGGCCAGGCGAGATTGCCGTAGAAGCACAGCAAATTTTTTTGGGGGAGCAAAAATTTACAATTGCCGGAGGGGTGCCCAGGGCGGGACTCGAACCCGCACGTCTTTTCAGACAAAGGATTTTAAGTCCTCAGCGTCTACCATTCCGCCACCTGGGCGTCCCAAGTGCCGCAAATAAGAGTATTTTTTTGTGTTTTTCAAGACGTAATTGCGGTAAAATTCCGAAAATAGCGTTTTGCGAAAGGGGAGTTTGCTTGATTAAAAAATCGCGGGCTAGAAATTTCGCAATATTTTAATAATTTTTTTATTAAATTTCCCCTGACGTTCGCCTTGTTTTTTCTGTTTTTATTATTTTTTAGACAAAATTTGACATTAATATTTTGGGTGATATTATAAAAACATCTATGAAAAATGTAAAACAAAATGCGAGTGCCTCGTTTATTGTGGGCGCGTTATTATTATTGCCTTATGGTTCCGTTTTAGCTGATGAGAGTGGCGCGAGTTGGTGGTTTCCTTCGTTTTTGAGGAATTTTTTTAAGCGCGATGTGGGAGAAGAACCGCAAAAATTGGTCGATGAAGCCGAAGCAGAAGTCCCAGCTGAACGTAAAGAATATGAAATATCTAATCCAAATTTTACAGAAACAGCAGCGGAAAATCCAGCCAATGAAACCAAAACAAGTAACGCGAAATTGATCGATGGATTCGAAACAGAAGTCCCAGCCAAACGCGAAAAACGCGTAACATTCGCTCCAGATTGTCTCCAGTCTCCCCCAAAACCTAAAAAACTTACGCGTATCCCCAAAGAAAATATGAGTGAATCAATGCAACAATTGCGATCAGAGCGCGTCGCAAACATGAAAATGTCGGATATAAGAAAAGGATATGCCCCAGCTCTACTTCTCCAAAAAGCAATGGGCATTTTAATCCCCGGCGACCCCTGGAATTTTTCAAGACGCCCTTCCCTGGAAACACTCCTTTCAACCGAGGAAATACAAAAAAGAAGCGTGGAAATATGGAAAAATTATACGTTGGATGAGTGCATAGAGCAACTGCAAGACGCTGAGACGGCTTTTAAGTTTTTCTATACAGACAAACAATTATCAAAAGATTCGCGACGTAGTTACGGTGTGCTAGCGGCCATCGTCGGCATTTATCGGTGGGGATTCGAAGCGTTGCGGGATGGGTATGATCCGATAGCTGTGCGGGCTGGAGTGGAAGATTGGTTACAGAAGAATGGTTATGAACAGCGGAATGGTGGCAATTTTTTTGCGGTGGACACGGCTTTTCAAGCGGCAGTAGAAAGAGCGGTGGAGGAGAGCGCAATCGGGTTGGATGCGGATGAACTCCGGATAGTGTGAGAAGTGGAAGAATATTTTTTCCATTTTTCATGTAAAGTTTGTTTCATTTAAAAAAAGTTTAATAATTTTCAAAAAAATGTTTGCAATTTCCCTTTTTGCGTTATACTGCAATTTATCATGAAAATGATAGCATTAAAAGGGAAGGGGGGCTTATTATTAGCCCTGGGTGTTTCTGTATTTTGTCTCGATACTTTTGCCAGTGGGTGGAAGTATGAAACGGGAAAAGATCAAGTCATAAAGGTTCTACGCATAGAACAGGAGCCGCCGAAACGGGAGAAGCTAGAACGTCAGCTTCCGCCAGATACTTTTGCCGGTGACTGCAAGTATAAAACAAAAGATCAAGCCATAAAGGTTCTACGCATAGAACGGGAGAAGCTAGAACGTCAGCTTCCGCCAGAGGAGTGGAGTCTTGCAAGTCCAGATGCAAGTCCAAAAGCTAGATGGCTAAGGATAGAGAATTTTAAACCGGAGGTAGCGGAACGTCACATTTCGCCAGAGAAGCGTAAGAGAATAATGGAGGCGTATGAGAGAATAATGCGAACAAGTTCGCCAGAAGAACTGGAACTAGTGAAGGACTATAATCCTGAAACGGTGAAAGGTGTAAGAGCCATATCGCAGATCGATGACGAGACTGAAGAGGTTTTATCTTCGTCGGAATTTGTATCAAATTGATAAAAAATAAATAAATTATATAAAAATAAACGGTGGAATTTTATGGTTCCATCGTTTTTTATTTAAAAAAAGTTTAATAATTTTCAAAAAAATGTTTGCAATTTCCCTTTTTGCGTTATACTACGATTCATCATGGAAATGATAACATTAAAAAAGAAGGGGGGCTTATTATTAGCCCTGGGTGTTTCTGTATTTTGTCTCGATACTTTTGCCAGTGAGAGCGAAGATTTCCCGTCTGGAAATGAACTTAAATTTTTCAAGAAAGAAGATTTACCACCTGAGGTGGCGGAGCGTTTATGGAAAAGAGGAAGGATAGAATTGCCAAATGGTGAATATATGTGGGCAAAGCAGGCAGTCGAGGAAGCAAGAAAAAGCATACAGATTGATGCAGAGGAAAGAGCTATATTAGAAAAAATGGACGAAGGTGAAAAGCGATGGCGGGAAAATCATCCTTTTCAGCCGAAACATCCATTCCTTAGAACCATTGGAAGAGGGGGTTGGAGCATGGGGAAATTAAGGGCTGAAGGAGCGAAAGAAGTTCCACCGTTTCCACAGCGAGGATTTTCGGAAAATGAAGCCCCGCAGGTCAATGACAATGCTTCAGAAGGTTCGTCTTCATCAGGCTGGTAAAAAATAAATAAATTATATAAAAATAAACGGTGGGACTTTATGGTTTCATCGTTTTTTATTTGAAAAAATTTCATAATTTTCAAAAAATATTTGCAATTTTCCTTTTTGCATTGTACGACAATTCATCATGAAAACATTCCATTGTTTTATTTTTTCATAAAAATATTATGAGTTTCTTCCGTTTAATTTCGAAAAATAATGCATCATACCATATGTCGAAATGCACATAAATTATGTTATCATTAATTTCCGGGGAGTCAACTTAAGTCATAAATTGTTTTTCATTATTTTGTTGACTTGTGAAAATATTAGTAATTTTTTGTATTAGGAGTCTTTGCGCCTGGTTTCAAAAAAATGATGCATGATTCCATAACACGCCTTCTCCAATACGTTTCCCCTTACCGCCGGCCGATGGTTGATCCCAGGAAGATCCCCTAGCGATGTCGCCCCTCCTAAACAGCCCATCCTCGGATCTCTAAAACCGTAAATCACTTCGCCAATCCGCGCCATTATCGCCGCCCCAGAACACATCGGACAAGGCTCCTTCGTCACGTAAAGCCTCGTTTCGTTGAGCCGCCAATCCCCTATTTTTCGAGCCGCTTGCGTGATCGCTAGTATCTCGGCGTGGGCTGTCGGATCCCTTAGCGCCATTACTCGATTGTGCGCTACCCCAATGACCTCTTCCCCATAAACTATAACCGCACCAACGGGAATTTCATTTTCTTCATAGGCATCAATCGCTTCGTTATAAGCCTGGGCCATGAAAAATATGTCGTCCTTTTTCAGCTGCGATGGAAATAATTTTTGAAACGGATGCTCCACCGCTCGAGTACACTCCAAAATGCTGAAATCACAAGCCGAATTGTAAATGAAATTACTCTCTACAGGGGGAATCCTTCCCCCTTAAACCCCCTGGCAGTCGGCTTCGCCGCCTGGATCTTGCGGAGCAAGAGGCCCGCGGCTACG
>JAIROS010000005.1 GCA_031257405.1 Puniceicoccales bacterium
TGTAAAGCGCAATGACGCCGTTTCCGTCGGCGCAAATAATGTAAACTTTGGGATCTAAAGCTCCGAAAAAAATTCCGTCCACGGCTCCATGCAACGAAATAAAAATCGCAATAAAGATTAAAATTTTTCCTTGAAAAATAACAAAGAATCCCGAAATTCGAAACCCTCGCGGGCCCTTAGCTCAGCGGTTAGAGCAGGGGACTCATAATCCCTTGGTCGCAGGTTCGAATCCTGCAGGGCCCACCAAATCATAACTATTTTGGATAAAAAATATTAAAAAAAATTAATACTCTTGAAAGACCTATGTAAATTTTTCCTTTTCGAAAATATCTAATTTTTCACACATCCCCATTGTAACTCATTCCATTGGAAATTTATAACTATTCTAGATAAAAAATATTAAAAAAATCAATATTTTTCTAAGCCCCCATAATACCTACAGCGCACCCAATACCGGCAAAAATGGTGGCGAGGGGCGGAATCGAACCGCCGACACAAGGATTTTCAGTCCTCTGCTCTACCGACTGAGCTACCTCGCCAAAACACTTGAAACTTCTACAACCCACTCCAATTATGTCAACCGTTTTCTACGAAAATCCCCAGCAAATTTTCCCCAATAAACAAAATAATCAATTGACATCCATTCCCCATAGTTAGTATCCGCAGCGCTCGGCCATATATTTCCTCCGTTGCTGTGAAAAAATTATCCGCATTTTTCTCAACCTACGCCCTGTTGCCAGTCCTATCGGCCGCCGAAAAATTTCCCATCCCCCTCGAAATTTACAACACTCCCGACGGCCCCGAAAATCTGTGGCATATTTTGTTAGCACGCGTAAAAATCGCCCCTTTCAACGGCTTTGCGACCCTGATTTTCCTCTGCGCCATCGTCCACACATTCCTCGCGCCCCACTTTCTCAACCTGGCTAACCGATTTCACCGCAATACCCCGAGAGATAAAATGTTGGCGGCGTTATTTCATTTTTTTGGCGAAGTGGAGGTCGTCTTCGGGCTCTGGATAATCCCCCTTATCGGCGCTATTTTTTGTTTTTACGACTGGCAATCCGTTGCCAATTATTTCCGTGGCGTCAATTACGTGGAGCCCCTATTCGTCGTCACTATTATGGCGATTGCCGCTAGCCAGCCCATTCTCCATCTCGCCCGATCCTGCATGCAAAAAGTCGCTTCCATCGGCGGTAATACGCCCTGTGCCTGGTGGTTTACCATTGTGACCCTAGGGCCTTTGCTGGGATCGTTCATCACCGAACCGGCCGCAATGACCATCTCCGCCCTACTCCTCGCACAACAATTTTACACACTGCAGCCATCGGTTACCTTTCGCTACGCGACGCTGGGGCTACTATTTGTCAATGTATCCGTCGGCGGGACGCTCACCCATTTTGCGGCGCCGCCCATTTTAATGGTTGCTGGGAAGTGGCATTGGGACACGGCTTACATGTTCATCCATTTTGGATGGCGCGCCATTTTCGGGATTATTTTTTCCGCGACCCTTTACGGATTCGCCTTCCGCCGGGAATTTTCCCTCCTAAAACGGAAATTTAACCCAGTGGCCGCAAGCCAACCTACCACTCCTATCCCGCGTTGGGTCGTCGCTGTCCACTTATTTTTCCTGGCCTGGACCATATTGAATATCCACACGCCGGCGCTTTTTATTTTGGGGTTTCTTTTCTTTTTAGGTTTTGTAAAAATTTCGCAAATTTATCAGGCACCTATCGATTTAAAATCGCCGATATTGGTGGGATTTTTTTTAGCGGGGCTGGTAACGCACGGGGGATTACAGGGGTGGTGGATCGAGCCGCTTTTGGGACGCATGAACGAAACGCTGCTATTCCTCGGGGCAACGGGGCTAACGGCTTTCAACGACAACGCCGCCATCACTTATCTGGCATCGCTCGTGCCGGCCATTTCTTCCGACGCCGCGCTTCAGCATGCCGTCGTACTGGGAGCGGTGACGGGCGGCGGCCTGACTATCATCGCTAACGCCCCCAATCCGGCTGGACAAGCGATTCTCAAAGCATATTTCCCCAAAAAAATTTCCCCCGTAAAATTATTCCTCAGCGCAACGTTACCCACCATTATTTTGGCCCTGTGTTTTAATTATTTGTAAAATTTACATAAAAAAACAACTCTATTCCCCGATCATTTGGTGTTGCCTTTTATTTTTTCCGATTTCCATTATTTTGATTATATGATGAAGTATATTATAAAGTTTTTCATTTTTGCTCTTTTTTTTACGGCGGGATGTTTTCAGCGGCAGAGCGGCGTATTGCGCATTGGCAATGCGGTTGAGCCGGCCACCCTAGACCCCCAACTCGCTCCGGGACTCACGGAAGCTAAAATCGTGACCGAGCTTTTCGAAGGGCTACTTGTCCCCGACGCACGCACGCTCAAGCCGCTCCCGGGGGTGGCCCAGTCCTACAGCGTTTCTCCCGACGGCTTGGAGTACACATTTTTACTGCGCAACAATATTTTTTGGACCAATGGCGATTCCGTTGTCGCGCAGGATTTCGTCGACGCCATCGAGCGCGGGTTAGCGAAAAGTATCGCGTCGCCCTGGGTCGATTTTTACTTTTTATTGAAAAATGCCCAGCTATATTATAAGGGCGGGATTGCCTTTGGGGAAGTGGGCGTCCGGGCCGAATCCCCGAAAATCCTCAAATTCACGCTCGAACAACCCACCGATTTTTTCCCTTCCCTACTCACCCACTGGGCGTGGGCCCCCGTCAATCGTAAAAATATCGAGCAACATGGCGACTTCTTTGACCGCAATAATCGCTGGACAAAACCGGAAAATATCGTGACCAACGGCCCCTACTCCCTAAAATCCGTGGCCATCGGCGATAAAATTGTTTTACAAAAAAGTAGGCGTTACTGGGACGCGAGGAATGTAAAAATTAGCGACGTCCACTTCATTTCCAACGTCAACCCCTCCACCGAAGAAAATATGTTCGCCACAAAACAATTGGATATCACCGAAAATGTCCCCGCCGATAAAATGGCGTTCCACCGATCCCAAAGTACCTTGAAAACGGCTTCGTCCCTGGGAAGTTCCTTCTATTGGTTCAATTGTAAAAAAAGGCCCTTCGACGACCCCAAAGTCCGCCGAGCACTCAGCTTAGCCGTCGACCGCGTCGCCATAGGGCAGTTACGGAATCGCGGCCCCGGATTCGAAGCCTACGCACTCGTCCCGCCGGGAACGATGAATTACCGCTCCAAAAACGCATTCCAAGCGGATATCGGCCGCGCCCAACAACTCCTCGCTGAAGCGGGTTACCCCAACGGAAAAGATTTTCCGCCCTTTACCATCCTTTACAACACAACCGATAATTGGAGCATTATATCCGAAGCCGTCCAGGAAATGTGGCGGAAAAATCTCAATATCCATGCCGATTTGCAGAGCATCGAATGGGGGGTATTTCTCGTGGAACGGCGGCGCCACGCGTTTGACATTTGCCGCGGGGGTTGGATCGGCGACTTTAACGACGCGACCACCTTTTTAGACTTGCTCCTATCCCAAAATAATAATAATCACGCCCAGTGGGGCAGCGAGATTTACGACCAATTGCTGCAGCGGGCTTCCCGCGAAAAAAATCCGACAGAACGCGCTAAAATACTAGCCGAAGCGGAGGTCACGATGTTCGCAGAAATGCCCATTCTCCCCATCTATTTCGAGTCCATCTGCCACCTGGTAGCGCCACGCATCAAGGGTTGGTACGCCAATATCCTCGACTGGCACCCCCTAAAAGCCGTTTCCTTCGAATAAATTTTGTTGCGCGGTCAATGTAAAATTTTTTCATTTGGTACGATGTTTGGAAAAAAATCCAAGGGTTCTCGGGCGCAGTACATCCTCGAATTTGAACGGCCTTTGCGCGAACTCCAGAAAAATCTCGATGAATTAATGGAACGTTCGCAGAGTGCGCGGGTCGATATTTCCTGCGAAATCAGTGCCCTCGAACAGAAAATCGCCAGCGAAGAACGTAATATTTTTGCGAATCTCTCCACTTGGCAACGCATTTTGATCGCGCGCCACCCCGAACGCCCCTACTCCCTCGACTATATCCATAATATTTTTTCCGATTTCCAGGAACTGCATGGCGACCGACTTTTCCGTGACGATCGTGCGATTATGGGGGGATTGGCGATGCTCGGCGACGACCCCGTACTGGTCATCGGACAGCAAAAAGGCCGCTCTTTAAACGAAAATATGGAATATAATTTTGGGTGCCCCCACCCCGAAGGCTACCGCAAGGCGCTCCGTTTAATGCGATTGGCGGAAAAATTTTCGCTCCCGATCATTACTTTTGTGGACACGGCGGGGGCGTACCCCGGCATCGGATCGGAGGAGCGGCATGTCGCCGAAGCAATCGCCGTTAATTTGCGCGAAATGGGGCAACTCGCGACGCCCATTCTTTCGGTTGTGATCGGCGAAGGGGGGTCCGGCGGTGCGCTGGGAATCGCCGTTTCCGACGTCGTGATGATCCTGGAAAACGCCTATTATTCGGTGATTTCGCCGGAAGGCTGCGCCGCTATTCTCTGGAAAGATCGCAAATTCGCTTCCGACGCCGCCGAAGCACTCCAACTCTCCCCGCAAAATTTAATTCAGTGGGGTATTGCCGAGGAGATCATTCCCGAACCGCTTGGGGGAGCCCATCGCAATCCCGGTGTCACCTTTCTTTCCACTAAAGAAGCCATTCTCCGCCATTTGCGCGCGCTCAAAAAATTATCGCCGAAGCAATTATTAGAAAAACGCTACGGTCGATTTCGGAATATTGGCATTTTCAGTCAGGAGCAGTCTACCTAAAAAATAGGAAATTCGAGCAAAATCGGCTTTTCGGCTTCGCCCAGCGCTTTAAAAGCGGCCGAAACTCAGCTTCCAGGCCGACTTTTTGGCACTTCCCCTAATGCGTGAGCGCAGGACTATCACAAAATTTTAACATTCTGCGTGCCGCAAATTCCGCCTGCTTCCCGTCATTCCACTGGCTAACCGGCCGCAAATACCCAACAACACGCGAGTAAACCTCCGTCTTTCCCCCACAATGGGGACAACATTTCTGCTCCCCTGATAAATACCCGTGCCGAGAACAAATCGAAAACGTCGGCGTCAGCGAAAAATAAGGCAATTTATAATTGCCAGCAATCTTTTTTACTAATTTTTTTACAATACTCGCGTCGTAAATGCGCTCGCCAAGAAAACAATGTACCACCGTCCCCCCAGTAAATTTCGTCTGTAAATCGTCCTGATGGTCCAAAATCGCAAAAAGATCATCCGTGTAATCGACCGGAACATGTACCGAATTCGTGTAAAATGGCGCCGCACCACCACCAGCATCCCTAATCTTATCCCCAAACCGATGCCTGTCCTTCAGCGCTAAACGAAAGGACGTACTCTCCGCCGGCGTCGCTTCCAAATTGAAATGATGCCCCGTCTCCCTCTGAAATTCAACCATTCTCTCACGCATGTAATCGAGAATCTCCAACGCAAATCCCTTCCCCACTCCCGAAGTAATGCCCTCGCCCAATAGATTCAAACACGCCTCGTTCACCCCAACAACCCCAATGGTCGAAAAATGATTCTTCCAATAATACCCCAAACGCTGCTTGACCCACTTCAAATAAAACGTCATGTAGGGATACAAATTGGCGTTGGTCAACTTCTCCAGCAACGAACGCTTGATCTCTAAACTCTCCTTGGCTAAATTCATTAGCGCCCTTAAACGGAAGAAAAATTCCTCTTTCGTCCTCGATAAATAGGCAATGCGCGGTAAATTAATGGTCACAACGCCTATGCTTCCGGTCAGGGGATTGGCCCCAAATAACCCGCCGCCACGCTTCTCCAAATGCGTATTATCAATGCGCAAACGGCAGCACATCGAACGCGTATCCTCCGGCTTCATGTCGGAATTAATGAAATTCGAAAAATAGGGAATGCCATATTTCCCCGTCATTTCCCAAAGCCCCTCCAAATTCTTATTGTCCCAGTCGAAATCCTTTGTGAGATTTATGGTAGGGATCGGGAACGTCATTACCCGACCATGGGCATCCCCCTGCGCCATTACCCGAAAAAATACGCGGTTAAATACGTCCATCTCCCGCTGAAATTCCCGGTACGTCGCCTGCTGGTACTCGCCCCCAATGATCACGGGCATACTCGCCAGATGTTCGGGACAAAATAAATCCAGTGTAATATTTGTAAACGGCGTCTGGAATCCCGCTCGCGTCGGAACATTGATGTTAAAAACAAATTCCTGTAACGCCTGCTCCACCATCCGCTCATCCAAATGATCGTAGCGGATAAACGGCGCCAATAGGGTATCGAAATTCGAGAAAGCTTGGGCGCCCGCGGCTTCCCCCTGTAGCGTGTAAAAAAAATTGACAACCTGGCCCAATGCCGTGCGAAAATGCTTCGGCGGCCGAGCTTCGAGCTTCCCAGAAACACCCCCGAAGCCCTCCCGCAATAAATCCGCTAAATCCCAGCCAACGCAATAAACGGATAGTTGCGTTAGATCGTGCAAATGGAAATCGCCCGACTCGTGGGCATTGCGTATGCGTTCGGGGTAAACGCGGTTCAGCCAGTAATTTTGACTGACGGAGCCGGATAAATAAAAATTCAGCCCCTGCAGCGAATAACTCATGTTACTGCTCTCGCGGACCTCCCAATCTAACTCCGACAAATACTGATCAATGCGGTCAATTTCCACCCGCTTGACGAAATCAGGCGCACGATTGCGGCGATCCAATGCCAGAATGACCATTTTCGCGCTCGCGGTGTAGGGCGATTGGAGCAATGCCTCCTCGATCTTACTTTCAACGCGTTCAAAAGAATCCATCCGATCCCTTGGGAACTGCGCCATGACTCCGTCGGCTAAGGCCTGCGCTTCCGCAGAACCGAACTCTTTCGTCGCCCGACCAACCTTCAAAAAAATATCATAAACCTGCTGGCATAACTCAACCCCACGTAACCATTGGATGTCCAAATCCATATTTTCACTAAAATTTTGTTTCATCATTTTTTTAAAACCTATACTATATTTAGTCATTAAAATTAAACTATGTAGTATATATAGTATATTTAGGCGGAATACGAGAACTTTTTTCAAAAACTTATTCACAGTCATTATTGCTAGGCGGGGACATAAATTTTCCGTTATTTCGGAAAGTTATTCACAATTGGGGAGGCTATTGGGGGTGTAAAAAATCCTTCAAGCGGCACAAATTGGGGAGCGCAAAAAATTTGGCCAAATTTTATTCCCAATCCAACCCAGCCAATGCACTCAAATATTATATTCCACCATGACTTTCGGGCTCAAAACCTGGATCTGCGGAGCACCGTAAGTAAATTCGTCCAAAAACCAATTGCGCGACTCCTCACTCCCGTGCGTCAAAACAATGGCCCGCGGATCCAAACGAATCGCCGCCTGCAACAATTCCTCGCGATCCGCATGCCCACTGAGATCAAAACGCTCAATCGCCGCACGAATGGGCGTCGAATAACCTAGCGTGGAAAATAAAAAATTGCCCCCAGACGCCGCCGATAATAGCTGCCCCCCAGGCGTCTCAGGATCACAATACCCAACAAAACAAATGCTATTCTTGGCATTCCCCAGTAAACACGCGGCGATGTTGTACGAAGGCGTGTTCTCCACCATCATCCCACTGCTAATCACAAAAATCGTCGGCTTTTCCGGCTCGTCCCCAGGCTTGAAATACTTCGTCTTACTCAGCGAAATTACCCCCAAATCCTTCAAAACACTCTTCCTAAATAGCAGCGAAGGATGCTTCTGGGAAATCTCATCGAACGTATCCATGAGCGCTAAACCTAGTCCGGAACAAATAATTGGCACCTTTTTATCAATTTTTTTCGCCTTTACCGCCTCTTGTAAAATCGTCAAAACTTCCTGCGTCCGCCCTAACGCAAATGTCGGAATCAATACGGAGCCCTTCCGCTGCAGTGTGTACTGGATGGTCAAAAGGAGGCGTTCGATTTCGAATTCAATTTGTTTTTGCTCCACCCGCTCCGTAGATCCACGCGTCGTCTCCATTACCAGCGTATCAATTTTTTCCTCCGGCCACTTCCCCCCTAAAAGAATCTTTTGGCGGCGAAAAAGGACATCTCCCGTAAAAAATATCTTTCGGTGCTTGTACTCCAATAGCACTCCGCCGGCACCAACGACGTGCCCCGCATCAAAAAATTCAATGGCAATACTTTCCTCGCCCTTGCGAAACGTGCGCCGTAAACCATAGCGCATCTCAAAAAAATGCTCGCCCAATCCCTCAATCTCGCTCTTCTCAAAAAGAGGGTACTCCTTTATACCGAGTTCGCGCCGCTGATGTTTCATGACCACGTAACTATTTTCGAGCAAAATCGGCATAATGACTCGCGATTGTGGGGTTACGAGGAGTCGCGCTTGGGGGTGGTCGCGCATGAGAATGGGGATGGAACCGATGTGATCCAGGTGGCAATGGGTGGCGACAATGAAGTCGAGGGAATGGGGTGGGATTTCGGAAAAATTGGGCAGCGCCGCTAGCCCCACTTCCCGCGGACTCATCCCCGCATCAATAACCATGCTAAAAGGCCCTAACTTCACATAATGGCAATTCGCACCAATGTCACATTCCGGATTTAAATCTTTAAAAAACATCTTCTTTCCGGCCACATCATAGCAAAAATTTCGACCTGTCGAGCCTATGTTGCCTGTCCCGGAAGATTCGGTTAAAAATTTTCAAAAATTTTAATTTATTTTTATTACTCGGCGCCCTAGGGGTATAGGACGACGTCGGGTTTTTTGGCGTGGACGATGAATTGGCGAATCTCCGCGACCGCTTCATCGCCGGCATCCTCCAGCACGTAGTGCCCGCAATCCTCGTAAATAATTCCCTTCGCCTTCGGGAAAAATTGCCGCCATTCCCGTAAAAATGATTCCGTAAAACAGAAATCAACCTCGCCCCACAGAAGTAAAATTTTCTTCTGACTCAATAAAAATAATCCATTTTCGATCTTCGCCAGCGTATCCCAAGAAGGGTGATTCGGTACCAGCGGAATGTCCTTTACAAACCGATCAATGGCAATGCGATTTTTCCAGGAATTGTAGGGGAATTTGTACCCCAGCGCCGCCTTCGATTTCAATCCCCTCGCACTCGCCATGAAATTAGAACACCAAACAAAAGCATTTAAACCGCGGATCAACGCCGTACCCAATAGGGGGACCTTACCAAAAGCGATCCGTTTGGGAATTTGTGAAGAATGGAACGCGGCGCCATTCATGATCACGAGACTCTCAATGCGTTCCGGCCAACGCTCCGCCAATGCCATCCCAATCGCACAACCCCAATCGTGCATCACCAAATGAAACCGACCTAACTTGAGATGTTCCGCCACTTTTTGCGCATTATAAATGTGATTCGCCAGGCGGTAGGGGTAATTTTGGGGTTTATCGGAAAGTCCACAGCCCATATGATCGATGGCGATGCAACGGAAAGTCGACCGGAGATTTTTGATTAAATTGCGGTAATAAAATGACCACGTCGGATTCCCGTGGAGCATCAGGACGGCGTCGCCTTCGCCCTCGTCCACGTAGTGAATGCGATTCCCCTGGCCAACGTCCAAAAAACGCCCCCTAAAGGGATACTCCTCCTTCAACACTTTCGGCAATGCTTTCATCTAAATTTTTAAAAAATCGGTCATAACGCGTAAAGTTTCTTTTAAATGCGTATCGATCCGTTCCGAGTCCAGCGCGTCTTTTTCCTCATCCTCCTCTTTTTTTTCACGATTTTTTTCGGCGTTGCGGGCCTCGACCACATCCAGTAAAATTTCTTTAAATGGCGTATTATTTTTGGCGAGGAGTTTCATCCGTTCGTCGAGCGACTGCTGCACCGCCTCATCTTCGCGCTTCTCCGACCGGCGCTTCTCCAAATTAACGGACAAACTCTTCGAATCAAGTACTTTTTTTAGGCGTGCGATGCGGTCGTTGAGTAACTGAAATTCTGGGTTTTCCCGCTGCCGCTGCTGACTCAATTCCCGTAATTTTGCTAGCATTTCCGCCGAAATTTTCCCCTGCGGTTTCAGATCCAGGGCGCCAATCGAATCCCACTCAATGGCGTGCGGCAGGTCGGATTCTCCCAGGGGCAATAGGGCGTCGAAGGAGGGGTAAGCGATGTCGGCTTCCACACCCTTGATTTGCGTCGAAAGGCCACTGGGCCGATACCATTTCTGAATCGTCAGCCGCGATGCCCCCAAATTTTCCTTATATTTGAACTTCGAAAATAGCTGCTCCATGGGCAATAAAACTTGTACCGTCCCTTTGCCGTGGGTACTGGGATCGCCGACGATGATGGCCCGATTGTGATCCTTCAGCGCCCCCGCTAAAATTTCCGCCGCCGAAGCGCTCATCTTCGAAACCAATACAACCAACGGACCGTCCCATAAAATCTGATTCGCCTTCGTATCAAAGCGCTCCACATTGCCGTACTGCCCGCGTACCTGCACAATCGGCCCCTCCATAAATGCCCCGCCAATGAGTACCGACTGCTCCAAAATCCCGCCGCTATTGTCGCGTAAATCCAAAATCAGGCCCTCAATTTTTTCCCTTTTTAACTTCTGTATCAAAGCGACCAGGTCCGCTATACTATCCGAATTGCCGGCCTCTTTTTCGCTATTTCCGTAAAAACTTGGTAAATGGAGGACGCCGATGGGCCGTTCCCGGTCGCCATCTTTGAGCTGAAAAACTTTCGCGCTGGCCCGACTTTCGGTCAACTCAATCTCATCCCGCGTCAGCGTAACCACCTTTAATTCGTTGACGTCGCCCGCCGGCTGTAATTTTATAAAAACTTTCGTCCCCTTTTTCCCGCGCAGTAATTTGGAAATTTTATTGATTAGCATGCCCGAAACATCCGTATAATGCTCACTTTCCTGGCCGATGGCGACGATGTGATCCCCCACCTGTACCTCCTTACTCCTCGCCGCTGGCCCACCGGGAATGAGTTCTTTGATCGCGCAGCAACCATTTTCGTCGCCCAAATAGGCGCCAATCCCCACAAAAGAATGGTGGAGCGCTTCCCGCAGATCCTCCATGGACTCGTGGGACATGAACGCCGTATGGGGATCGTAAACCCGCGCGATACTGTTCAAAAAGTGCTCCTGAATGATCCACGGCTCCAGCTGAGCGACGTTACGCAAGTGGCTCTGGTAACGCTGCTTGATATTTTTCTTCGCCAACTCAATTTTTTCATCAAATTTTAAAGGTAATTTGACGTCACCGCCATCGCAGTGGAGGCGGCAGGTATTGCTCACGACGCGGCAAGGGAGGGTTAAACTGCGATTAAATTTAAAAATTTCGGACACATTTCGGGCGACACAGCGGTGGACTTTGGACGGTTT
Source organism: Puniceicoccales bacterium (assembly GCA_031257405.1). Lineage (GTDB taxonomy): Bacteria > Verrucomicrobiota > Verrucomicrobiia > Opitutales > LL51 > LL51. Next base: position 11,393 of record JAIROS010000005.1, read on the forward strand.
TGGGGGTTCGCGCCGACGGATTTTAGGGGACGTGTACTGCTGTTTTATTTCCCGTAAAAGGAGGGCCAGGGTACGATTTTTACTTTTTTGGGAGGCATCGATGATGGCACGTTCCCGGCGCCGCACCGCGACTTCTTCCAAAACAATTTCATTGACGATCTCGAAATTTAAACGGCTTTCCCACAATTTTTCGAGCGCATCCCGGTGCCGAATGAAATCCTCCTTCTCCCGATCAAAAATAAATGTTTCGTCGGAATAGAGTTCGAATTGGTTGGAATCGATGCGTTTGAAAATCCATTGCGCTCGGTCGCGAATTTTTTGGCGATAGGCGTCAAAAATCGAAAATCCGGGCGTCAAACTCCCACTGTTGAGAAACGTATCCAGGGTCGGCGCAAAGCGCTTTGTAAAATTATCGACGTCGCTTTGTAAAAAAAACATTTTTGAAACGTCAATGTGGGCCATATATTCCTCGAGGATTTTTTTGAAGTCGAGGTTTTTAAGTTTTTTATGCAGATAGTGGACGTCTTCCAGGCACTTCATCATGCAAATCGTTTCCAAACGCATCGCACTTGTCTGTTCCAGGGCGGTAAATTGTGGTTCTTCCCAGACGATCTCGGCACTTGTTTTTTCCTGTTTTTCGCCTTTGGACGCCCGCAGAGCAGGGGGATTCGACACCGCACCCGACGTACCTTCGTCGCCACATATCCCACAACAAATGGCAAAAGAAATGCTAAGTAATAAAAAAAATTTCCGATTAAACATCATCCACCAGTCGCCCGATTATTTACACGCTCCCATTTTTAGCAAGTCTATAAAATAATCTTGCGTTCTCGGACGCAAAAAATACCTCTACTCCCACGGCGCAGGCATAGTATAGCGGTAATACGCGAGCTTCCCAAGCTTGAATCGAGGGTTCGATTCCCTCTGCCTGCACCCCGTCCGACAGTAATTCCCGAAATTTTGGGGAAAATATTCCTAGTCAAGGGGGCAGATAACCTTATACCGTAGCGGCGATGAGTGATTTTGAGAATGAATACGACTTTAGCGACGAAGATTTTTTCAACGATCACTGGTCCGAAAAAGATTGGAAGCTTTACCTCGAAAAGGCCGATTTACAAGTATCGCTCTTCCTCAACCTATTCATCTCCTCCAGAAATATTGTCAATCACATGGAACACATCGCTTTACAGATGGGTTGGAGTAAGGAGACGGAGGGGAAGTTCCCCGATAATTTTTTCCGCAGCAAAGGTTCTCCGGATACGATCCACACGCACCCCGTCACGACCGTTACCCGCGGATTGTATCAATTTTTGTCAAAAAACTGGGAAATTTTTTTAGAATCCTCCAAAACGACGGACGTTAAACTCTGCTGGCTCTACGCCCAACTCCTCAACGGCGGCGAACGCAATGCCCTTTACGCCATTTCGTGCATGAACGCGGGGGATTCTTCGCTAGCGGTCTGCCACTTTAAAAATGCGCTGCAGATCCTGAATTTTACGATGGAAATGATTCAAAAAATTCCTAAAAATTCGCTAAAAATTAATGTCATTTTCCAAGATGCACTTATCGCGTGTTTCGATTTGCGGGAAATTTGGATTAAGGTGATGGAATCTTGTAAAAATCCGGAGGAGGACGAAGATGAAAGCGAAAGCGAAAGCGAAGAGGAATCATGACTGCCCCCGCCCTACTGGTCGTCGACGGCGAAAAAAATACGCGCGAAGCCCTGAAAAAATTACTCTCCGCGGACTTCGACGTCTACATCGCCGCTAATCTCGGTGAGGCGCAAAATTACGTCCGGCGGCAGCCTTTCTAGGGTCTCAAAATTACCCTGAAACAAGCCATCGCCAACGGACATAACCGCTCCAGCCAAAGTACCCATACCCCGCCACTTCCCGCGGAATAATCAAAACTATCCAAAATTTCGCTTGCTCAGAAATTTCGCGGCGGGAAGATTTCCGGCCTAGCATTCGGCTTGCGTTAGCAAAAAACTTCACTTTTTTGGACGCCGGAATGTCAGTTTTTTCGTGGAAATTTCTATCGCTCGGCCACGGTTTAATGGGATTAATGCTGGCTATGGCGGGCGTCGGGATCATTTTAACGATCGAACGGCTGCTTTTTTTTAAACAATTTAGCATCGATGCCGCTATTTTTTTGGATGGCATTCGCAACCTCGTCCACAATCGTAAAATTGGGGAGGCGATTGATTTATGTGAGCGGGAGGGTTCACCGGTCGCCAACGTCGTACGGGCGGCGCTCATCGGCGCGGGATTGCCCTCCCCCGAACTGACTGCCCACGTTAAATCGGCCGCTCTACTCGAAATCCCCCGCTGCGAACAACGCATTTCTCCCCTGCGGACCATCGCGAAATTGGCACCGATTTTGGGGCTTATGGGTGTCGTTCTGGCCTTCTTTAACGCCTTCCGCAACCTGCAAAACGAGGGGGTCAGCTATAGTAGTTCGCGCATTTTTTCCGAAGAAATTATGGCGGCTACGCTCCTGATCACGGTCAGTTTAGCGATCAGTGTTTTTTCGAATTTGGCTTACAATTTTCTTTACGGGAAGGTGAAGGAGATGGTTTACCAGTTGGAGTGGGTTTACAACGAAATTTTACAAATTATTTTTCGCGGGAATGATTGACCATGGCGCTCTCCGAATTTCAATCTTACCGCACGCTGGAAAAACCCGATACGCGATTTGACAACAGTTCGATCATTGCCGTTTTACTTTTTATTTTTGGGTTAACGCTGCTGGGATCTCGCTTTGTTTTTTCGCCTGGGACGGCCATCAGGATTCCGCGGGCGAAGCACATTGATCTCCGGGCGACTGCTGGAATTTTGAACATTGGGTTAAATAATTTACTTATATTTAACAATAGAATTTTACAATTGGGGGATCTTGCCGAAGAGATTGCAAATTTTCTTTCCCGCAAAAAATTCCCTGAAAATGTGACTTTACTGATTTGCATTGATCGGTCTGTGGCTTTTGGTTTTGTGGTTCAGGTTACGGACATTTTGAGGTCTGCGGGGTGTCGGAATATTCAGATTGCCTGTGATCCGCAGGGGTGTGTTTCACTGCATTGATTGTGAAATTTTCCTAAAAAAATCGCCAAAAAAAACGCACTTGCTGATTTATAATTTGCAAATTTATAGTTTAGCGAAGGGTTATTTTCGCGCTTCACTTTTCCATCTGAGGGCGCAGGTGGAATTGTTCGTACTGTTCCCGCAAACGCCTCTGGTCCACGTGGGTGTAAATCTCCAAATTTGAGATAATTTCATGGATGGACAAAAATCTAAAATTTAAAAAAAATAAAAAAATATTAAAAAGAAAACTTTGACATGTTTCTTAAAAATATTACAATTGAAAGCACTATGAAAGAAAAAACCTTAAAAATCTTATTAGGAATGCTCTCTTTGGGCGTCCATAGCGTTGGGGCTACTGTTCCCTCCGGCAATTCAGCAGCATATTTCAAGCAGTCTGCTGACTCAGATATTGCCAGTGCTTCGACAAAAGTGGAAGGATTGTCCCAGATTCAAGCAGGATTGTCCCAGATTCAAAAAGGATTGGCTCAGATTCAAGCAGGATTGTCCCTGCCCCAAGCGCCCCAGCCTCAAACAGGATTGCCCCCGGCTCAAATCGTTGCCAGATTACACCAGCTCATTAATGATGGAACAATTAATAAAGATACAATCGTTGTTTTTGACATTGACAATACACTATTTAAAGAAGGTTCCGATCAAATGCCATCCGGTGCTACCCCAATCGATCCAGGACTTGCTCCAGTTATAAAGAAAATGCAAAACACGGGAGCAACAGTTATTGCTCTAACAAATGGCGGAAGCAAATGTGAAATTATTGGACTAACGAACCCTGTAGTTCAACTCACTTGTGAGCAGGCTGAAAATCTTTCTGTGTATGAGATACTTCCCGATAATTTTCAAGGGCTTTTGGATGACTTTGACCCAATACCGTTTGAGTTTCTTCGGATTGAAGGGCTTCGCTCCATTGGTATAGATTTTTCTCAATCCTTTAAAGGTTCAATATCTAAAAAGCTCAATCAGGACATAGGTGTAAAACATGAAGACTTAGGTAAAGGAAAAAGTACATCGAATAGGTTATTTGAATTACAAGAGAAAAATTTCCCTGCTTTGGGTTCAGTAAGAATTCCCAACGGTAAACAACTCATTGAAATTTGTGTTCCTTACGTGATAAATGGAATCATTTTTAGCAACTTTTCTGACCCAACACTACAAGCTCGTTTTGGGTTCATAAAAGGAGAGATTTTAGAATTACTTTTTAATGAATGCAAAGAATTCAAAATATTTTCAAACGTTGTATTCATTGATGATTTTGAGCCTTGTGTTAAAAATGTTCAAGAAGTTATGAAAAAGAGAAATATGCCATGCATTGCGATGCAAATTGTTCCCGAATGAGTAATAATGGCGTTACTCAATATCTAAGCGTGGGCGCAGGTGGAATTGTTCGTATTGTTCCCGCAAACGCCTCTGGTCCACGTGGGTGTAAATCTCCGTCGTCGCAATGTTTTCGTGACCCAACATCTCCTGAATTACCCGTAAATCGGCCCCGTTTTCCAGTAAATGCGTCGCGAAAGAATGGCGCAATATGTGGGGCTTCGCGTTTTTTACCACCCCAGCGGCCCGACCATAATCCTTGAGCCGCCGCCAAAATGTCTTGCGCGAAATCGGCCCCCCACGCTGACTCAAAAATATGTAACTACCCGTATTTTTTTTTACAAAATGAGGCCGCCCTATCGCAAAATAGCGCTCCAATGCCTCCCTCGCACACCCCCCAACCGGGACGGAACGCTCCCGATTCCCTTTGCCGGAAATTCTTATGAAATTTTTGTCCCAATCGATGGCCTGAAGCGGTAACCCACACGCCTCGGAAATCCGTAAACCACTGCCATATATTAACTCCAACATCGCATAATCCCGCAAACCACCGGGAGTATTTTGGTCGGGGACGGATAAAATTTTTTCGATCTCGCACAGCGATAATGTGTCGGGAATATTCCGGCGGCGCTTGGGCAAAAAAATATCACCCATAATATGCTCCCCAACGATTTTTTCCCGCAGTAAAAATGAAAAAAAAGTATTCAACGCAACCAATTTTCTCGCAACACTCGAACGCTCGTAGCCGCCCTCCCATAAAAATTTAATCCACGACGCAACCTCCTCACGCGAAATTTTCCGAATGTCGCAGTCGCCACAAAATTTACAAAATAATCGCACATCGCTCCCGTAGGCATCAGCGGTATTCCTGGCAACGGCCCTCTCTAATTCCAAAAATATAAAAAATCGCTCCAGCGCCCCCGATAGTAACATCGCAATACCTTGTTAAAAAAAAGTAGCAATATTGTAAAATATTCCCCCGCTAGGAAATGCACTGCGTGCCCCTCCCTATGCTTCTAGCTTTGCGCCTATTTTCAACTTTGTCAAACATTTTTTTATATTAAACAATACTTTTTCATATTAAATTTATGTTGAAAAAAATAATGAAAATTATACTAAATATTACATCCGCTTCAACGTCTCAATCCCCAAAAGATCGAGCCCGGTCTCAAGAATATATAGCGTAAATCGGCAGAGCAATAAACGCTTTTCGAGAATATCGGGCGCCTCCCCAATCACACGATTCGCATTGTAAAATGACGAAAATTCACTCGCCAATTCAAATAAATAGGTGCATAAATAGTGCGGCCGCAAATCCTCTAATACCTGACCAATAACACCCGGAAAATGAATCAACTTGCGCGCCAATGAAAGTTCCTCGTCCGTCGAAAAAATAGCCATGTCCCCCGGCAAATATTCCCCGCTAGATGCTACCCCAAGCCTCTGAAAAAGCGCATAAATCCTGGCTACCGCATACAATAAATAGGGCGCCGTATTGCCGTCAAAGGAAAGCATTTTGTCCCAGGAAAATAGGTAATCATTGGTCCGATTTTGCGACAAATCTACATACTTTATCGCCCCAATACCCACTACCCGCGCAATTTTTTCCCGCTCCTCTTCCCCGAGAGACGGATTTTTCTGGGCCACGATCGCCGATGCCCGCGCTACGCCCTCCCCGATGAGCTGCTTCAACTTAATCGATTCGCCGGAACGCGTCCTAATCGCACGCCCGTCTTCCCCAAGCACAGTCCCAAACCAAACGTGCTCCAGCTCCGGAAGAGGAATATTCTTCGCCGAAAACCAGCGCCCAACGGTCAAAAATAGCTGCTGAAAATGGTCTTGCTGCCGCCCATCGGTCACGTAAATTATCCCGTCGGCGTGAAATGTTTCGCAGCGGTAGCGTACGGTAGCGAGGTCCGTCGTCGCGTAATTTGTAGCGCCATCGGATTTACGGATGAGAAACGGCTGATCCCTGAAGCGCCCATGATCCCGGTAAAATACGACCAACGCCCCCTGATCTTTTTCCGCAATTTTTAAAGCCTCCAACTCATCGCAGACGCGGTCGGTTTGGTCGCGGTAAAAAGATTCCCCGAGGACGCAGTCAAAGGCGATCCCCATTTGCCCGTAAATTTCTTCAAAAGCCCGGTAGGATGCGCCATTAATCGCCGCCCAAATGGCTCGATTTTCCGGGTCGCCGCCCTGTAACGCGACTAATTCCCGGCGGGCATCGTTTAAAAATTTTTCATCTTGTTCGGTCAAAGCGACGCCTTCTTTGTAAATCCGCTCAAATTCATCGAGCGCGGTTGCCGGATCCATCGCGGCGACGTCGATCCCCGCGCGCTTAATCGCCATAATAAGAATGCCAAATTGCGTGCCCCAATCCCCGAGATGGTTATCGCGGACCACATTTGCCCCGCAAAATCGCAGTAATCGCTGGATCGACTCCCCGATAATCATCGAACGCAAATGGCCGACATGCATTTGTTTTGCTGTGTTTGGGGAGGAGTAATCGACGACGATCGTCCGCCCTTTGAGCCACCGACTGAAATCGAAACGCCCACAAAAATGGCGCGCCCATTGCTGTAAAAATTCCGGTGTTAGGCGAATATTGATGAAACCGGGCCCCGACAATTCCAAAGAACACCCCGCCAAATGCTCCGAACGCCGGGCCTCCAGCAATAATTTTTCACCCAATTCGCGCGGATTTTTTTTATTTTTTTTCGCAAAACTTAAAACGCCATTGACTTGAAAATCGCCGAAGTGTGGCTCAGCTACGCGCACTTCCGGATGAAAATCGGCGTTAAATTCTTCCACATTTTGTGAAATTTCGTAAAAAATTTCCCCCAATTTTTTCTGCACATCTACCCAGTCCGCTTCCATTTTCCAAAATTTCCAGTCACCAAAACAAAGTCGTCAGCAGCAAAATTCCGTAACTCGTCACCCCTAAACCGCATAGGCGCGGGCGCGTCGGATGTAAAAACAGAAAGTCGACGAAATCGCGTCCCCTGTAAGGCCACCCCCCAAAAATCATCCCCGCCACAATCGCGGCGTAAACAAACGCGACCAAAATGAGCCGCGAAATATGGGGCTGCATGTAGGCCACTTTGAGGAGCTCATTCGCCGCAAGAAGCGCTAAAATAGCCGCGCCACGCACCGATAAAAAATCGCGGAGTTTAGACAACGCAACGAGTATAATAGTCAAGAAAAAAATAAAAAATAAATACTTGTACTGCCCGAAATCGGATTCGCCGAGCGTCAATACATGGCCCAAAAACCACGCCCCAGCTACGGAAAATGTCAGTGTATTAGCGGTTTCCGAACGCAAAAATTTCCGCAAAAGATACTCGCAAAACTCCGTCCGAAAAACCAGAGAACTCCCGCAAAATACGAGCGCCATCCCCACTAAAAACTCCGCGACCTTCAATTCCATAGGCCACTGTTCTTACAAAATGAACGGATAAAGTCAAAACTTTCGTTCGCCGAACGGGCATCTAAATTCGCGGAGCAATGGATCGGAATTTGTTTCCGGAACCACATTTTCTGTTTTTTTACAAGCCTAAGCGTCGCCGCAACGATCGTCCGCTTCAGCTCCTCCGGCGTCATTTTTTGGCCGCCATCCAAGTAATTTCGCACCTCCCGATAGCCGATCGCATTCGCCAGCGGTAAACACATTTTTCCCAAAAATTTTACCTCATCAACCAGCCCTCCGCGCAACATCGCCTCCACCCGCCGCTCAATCCGCCGATTTAACGACTCCGAATCGCGTTCCAAAAGAATGACTCGGCGAGGGAATGGGGTGAGGGGGCAAATTTTTTGCATAAAATTTTGCTTGACTTTTTCCTGCGATTGACCAACTACCCGCTGTTTACCCAAAATATTTAGCAAACGCCGCGGATTATGCCAATCGGAATGGTTGAAATCGGTGGGGCCGTAGGCGGCGATTTCCCGCTGCAAACCCGCTAATCCAGCGCGCTCGTACAGTTGCCGCACCTCCCGCCGAACGTTTTCGGGAACGATAATCGAGTCGCTGACGGGCGTAAAAAAAGATTTAAGATAAAACCCTGCGCCGCCGACAACGAGGAGATTTTTACGTTTTTCTTGCATTTGTTTTACAATTATCGAGGCATATTCGGCGTATTGTCTGACGTCGAACGCCGCGTCGGGACCGCACAAATCCAGGCCATGGTGGGGGATATTTGCCATTTCTCCGGGCGTTATTTTTCCGGAACCTATATCGGCGCCGCGGTAGACTTGTACCGAATCGCAGGACAAAATTTCCGCACCGAGAAAGCGCGCCAACTCCACTGACAGAGCCGTTTTTCCGGCGGCCGTGCTCCCAACTAAAAACCACAATCGGGGCAAAAATTCCATCACCACCGCACTAAATCGATCGCAAATCCCGGCTGAAATCGACTGTCGCGACTGGAACGATTTTTAATTTTACAAAAAAATTGCACATCCCAAACTCCCGCCCAACGCGTCTTGTAACCCACTTCGAACGCTAAAAATTTCCCGCGCTTTGCATCGATTTGGGCCCCTAAATTAATGCCCGAAATGTCGTTAAATTGGAAGCAAAAATTGACATTAAATTGACTGAAACGGTGTTCCAAAAACCGCGCGCCGAAACCCAAACGCCAAAGATCTCCGCTGATAAAATTCACTTCGCCGTCGACTTCCGGCACCGAAAATTTCTGCCAATTCACGCGCGAATAAAGACAAAAATTAAGCCAATTGCGCGGGCTAAACGCCGAAAATATGTAAAAATCGGAAAGCATTTTTTCCATTTTCTGGTCGCCATCAAAGTGCCGCCTAAAACGGAAATCTTGGTAAAAATCTAATGAAGCGACCTTGCGAAATTTCCCCTTTTCGCTCTTGGCAAAACAATCATTTTCCAGGCCCAACCGCAGCACACTCTGCTCCCTCAAATCGTCTACGTGGCGCATTTCTGCTAGGTCGATGCAGGGTAGAAAATAATTTTTTCGCTTCCCGTCGATGGGTTTCGCCGTACGCTTGCGGCCCGAAGAAATGTAACGATATTTTACAATCGGACGCAGGGTGTGCCGCCATTCTTTCGCCCGCAAATAGGCCATGCGTTGGGGGTAAATTGCGTAAAAATTCGCGCCAAAATCAAACCCCAATTCGCCCAATAACCGATCGCCCTCGCCACCATAGTGCGTCCATTTCCCGCCCACCAGCGGCGTAAAATGAATGCCACTGGCTAACTCCGTCGGGCGATGAATGCCCCAATAACTGTCCAGGCGGTTGAGCTCGATCGCCTCCCGGCGCCCAGAATTAGCCACTTCCTCCCGCTTCCACTTCTGGCGCGAAACGTCGATGTAGCCGAAATAGTAGCAATTGAAATCAAAAATTTCCGTGGGAAACCGCTCGTAGCGCAGGGAGGGAATTTGCTGCGGAAACGTCTGATAGCGATTCATCCTGACGCGCGTAAAAGCCGTCCACAAGTCGTTCTCCCCGCGGTAATCGAGCTCGCTAAAGGAGTCGCGCACGTCCCACTCCCCGTACCAATCCGGCCGAAAATCCCGCTCAATACGCCCATCGCTCGCCCATAGGAAGTCGGAAATAACATCGATATGCGGCCCAAAATGGTAATGCTGTTTCCCGTCGATAAACCAACGGCGCTTTTTAATATCCCCGCCATCCACATCTTCCCCGCGATCCCCGCGATCCGCAATAAATCCCGACTGCACCTGCGCACGCCCCCGTACACATCCGCCTTCCGACTCAATCTTGAGTACCGGACCCAGTAAAACGCCGCGCTTCCCGTAAATGTCCAATAGCGCTCCGAAAAATAAATCTTCGTAAATATTGTAGCAAATTTCGCTCCGAACGTAAGCCCCCAGCCGCGAAGTGTGCCCCGCACCCAAACGCATATCCATGTAGCGTACCCAGTCGCCCAGCGTGAGATAGGGCAGCCCCATGATCGGTACCTTCCCAATCTTGAGCCGAATATCCCTCGCTACCGCCCGCTTCTTCAGCCGATCGTAGGTGATCGCCCCCGCGTCTAACCGGGGAACCGCCCCCGCTAAACCCGAATTTATCCCAACGCGCGCACCCTCAACCGCAATCCGTTCCTCCGAAAATTGGGCCCGCTCCGATGAAATGTAGGCCTCGCCAATGGCTAAGTTGACCCCCCGCGCATAAATATCTCTGCGCTCCGTGTTGTACTCGACTTCCCCACACCGGGCGTAAAAATCACCGCCAACAACGGATACATCCCCCTCGGCGCGAATGATAGAGTCCGCATACGAAATGCGCCCCGCCTCCACCTCTATGCCGCTGACCATAATTCTCGCACCCTCACCACTCCCTTCCGCCACAATTACAGGGGAACAAAAATATAGAAAAATAATCGATGGGAGAAATATTCTCACGGTACGGTCGATGATCTTCAAACTTTTCCGCCATTGACAATCCTTTTATTGCGCAAATACCGGAAAATGGCCAGGTGGCCAAGGCCCAGAGGACCAGGGCAAAAGCCCAAGGAGCTTCCCGCTCCTTGGAAAGCAATTTATTGCTTTTGCGCGCTTTGCGCGCGGCTTTTGCCTGAGTTACATTACAATTAATTTACATCAAAGGGTGCAATTTCGCGCTTGATTTTTCGAGTAAAATCCTAGGTTATATTTCAATATTTTGGGCGGGTAGCTCAGTTGGTTAGAGCGGCTGGTTTACACCCAGTAGGTCGCAGGTTCGAGTCCTGTCTCGCCCACCAATTTGCTCGCAAAACGGTCGCCACGAGTTATAAAAATCCAATAAACAAAATTTTCCATTTTTTAACGCCCCATTCCCCCTATGCCTTCTGATTGCCCAGCGATTGCTCGACCGATGACTGCCAAAGTAGGTCGCGCGCACGGATATTGTCGGGTAATTTCGTGAGCACCTTATTCGCGATGTTCACCGCCATATCAAAATCCTCCGAACCTAAAAACGCTTCCCCCATCAATAACCAATCATCCTCATTGCGCCGATCTTCGGGGACGCATTCCATTAAAAAAATCGCCGTTTCAAAAAAATCAAAACCGATCATCATCTCCGCAAATAGCCGCAGTAACCAAACATTATTGGGGTCCACATTGAGCAGCTCGTCCATCGTACTCAAAAGCTGCCGGTGCCGCGTTTTTATTCGCAAAGCGTACCAGAGGGCCTGGGGTAGGAGCAGCGACAAACGCAGCCATCGCTGATATTTTTGTTGACAAAAAGTATATTGGCGCACGCGGTGTAAAATCCGCCGTGCCTCGACGAAATTGGGTTCCAAATAAACCATTTCGAGGCATAGGAACTGCGCATATGGCCAATTTTCCGCCTGGCACAGCGCCTCTATTTTGCCCATCCAACGCTGACGTAACTGCGCATTCACCACCCCGATTATATAATTTTATTACTGCTTTCAATATTATTTTTTAAATTTTTCATAATTTTTTCGGCCAGCGGCATGGAACTCGCTTCGACTAGCAGGCGCAATTTATTTTCCGTGCCCGAATAGCGGATAAAAATTTTCCCTTCCCCGCCCAATCGACGTTCCCAGGCCGCGATAGAATCGCCGATCTCCGGCAGCTGCTCCAAAGGAATTTTTTTCTTGACAACAATATCACAAGATATTTTGGGGAATAGCGGCACAAATTTAGCCATTTCCGCCGGGGGAATCCGCAAACAATCGACGGCTTCGAGAAACAGTAAAGCGGTCTGGATGCCGTCGCTCGTGGGCGCTCGATCGGAAAAAATAACATGTCCGGAGCTCTCGCCCCCCAAATTGCAGCCCAAATCGCGCATCTTTTCCGCTACATTGCGATCGCCGACGTCGGAATAGCCAACCCCAATGCCCCGCTCCTCCAACGCCAACGCCAGCCCCCCGTTGGATACCAAAGTCGTCACCATTTTTTGCCCCGCTAAATGCCCCATATTTTGTAAATAAATTGCAATAATTCCCAAAATAATTTCCCCGGGCAAAATATTTCCGCTGCCGTCGCAGAGCAATAAACGGTCGCCGTCGCCGTCGTGGGCAATCCCGAGGTCCGCGCCCCGCTCGCAAACCTCCCGCGCCAATAATTCCGGATATTCACTGCCACAACGCCCATTAATATTCCCCCCGTCGGGCGCGTCGCCAATCCAATCAATCGCGGGAAAACGGTAACTTTTCCGCGCAAATTCCACCGCAGCGCCATGGGCACAATCGATCACAACTTTTGAAAAATTTTTAAAAATCCTCCCGCCGCTGACATATTCCCCCGCCACGCAATGGGTCACTATCCTATGGCCCCGATTCCTAGCAATCGCCGCTATTCCGTCCATGAGCGACTCGATTTGCACCTCCGCTCCACGGCTCAATTTCGCTCCAGCGCGGTCAAAAATTTTTACACCATTGTCCGCCGCCGGATTGTGCGAAGCCGTAATCATTAGGCCGAAATCGGATCCCGTCGCGCCCACCGCCCGCGACAGTAGGGGCGAAGTCACGATGCCCGCGTCGACGATCTCAACCCCGGCAGAAAATCCGGCAATCAAAAAATTTTTAATCGCCTTCCCCGATAAACGCGGATCGCGACCGATAATCACCCGCGCCAATTGCCCGTGAAAACGCTCCAACGCCTGCGCCAAAATATTAAAACAAAATTCATTTGCCGGAAAATGCCCGAACGTCCCCCGAATGCCGTCTGTGCCAAAATACTTCATCGCGATCAAATTTTTCCTCGTTTTGGATTTTTTATTTTTTTTACAAATCGCCGCCAAATAATCCCTAAATCACTCAACTGCTTCCGCCCATCAAAAATATACAACAACCCAAAATAAAACGCTACACCCAACGGAATATTCACGACCATACTCACCATGTCGTGTGCCTTGCCCCGTAAATATAAGCCCAAAACATAGTCCAGCGACTTCACCACCACCGCCATCGAAATACTCGCTAAAATAATCCTCCCCAGGCGCCCCGTCCAAATCTTAATGCAAAATTCCTCCCCTAACCGCCCTAATCCCCAATAAAGTAAAATTGTTTGCAGAATAATTGACAACAAATTAGCAATCGCTAGGCCCACAGTCTCCAGCCAAAACATTAAACCCAACGCCAAAAACGTGTTCACCAAAAAGTGTATGGCCGCAATAACCATGGGGCGCGCCATGTTTTTTTTACAATGATAGCCGCGTAAAAAATGTGTCGATAGCGCGTAAAACGGCAATGCCACCAGAAATATCCGCAGCACAGGCAGCACAAGATCCAGGTCCCGCTCCGTAAAATTCCCCCAAAGAAATAGTAAACTCAATAGCGTCCGGTCTAACCCCAATATCCCTAGCGCCGCCGGAAAAATAATCACCAATACCCAATCCATCCCCCGACGAAATTCCTCCCGCAATAATTCCCGCTCACCCTGCGCCTCCAATCGCGATAAACGGGGAAAAAGGACCGTCGAAACCGCCGTCACAAATAGCCCTAGCGGTAACTCAATCAGCCGATTCGCTAAATATAACACCGAAACCGCACGACTGCTCACCGCGTAAGCCAACGCACGCGATATAACCACATTGACCTGCTGCACAGATGCCCCCGCTACACCGGGAAAAAATAAGCGCCGGACCTCCTCCACTCGCCCATCACTCCCCCAATCTAAACAAAATCGCCAGCCCATTCGCCCTAAACCAACCCAAAGTACCCACAGTTGAATCACACCTCCCACAAAAACTCCCGCACATAACCAGTAAATGCGCCACGACTCGTGGAAAAAATACCCCACCATTAGAGCGCTAATCATCGCCAAATTGAGCCAAATCGAATTGCCCGCGTGCAGTAAAAATTTTCCAAAAACATTCAGTACGGCCGCCAATAACGCCCCTAAACAAGCGAAAAACATGTAGGGTAGCAGAATGGCACTGAACATAAAACACAGCCGCCAACGGTCGCTAAACCACCCGCTAACATACCCCAGACCACAAATCATTACGCCCCCGCCGACAATCAAAAACAGCGCCAATATGAGTCGCGAAGCCACCCGATTGAGTAAAAAAAAAGCCTCTTCCTTGCCCTTTTTGTGGTACTCGTCGGAAAAAATGGGGATCAAGGCCGATGCCAATGCACCTTCTCCCAAAAGCCGCCGAAATAAATTGGGGATGCTAAACGCAAATAAAAATGCCGAATTCAGTTCACTGGTCCCGAACGCGGAAAAAATAAAAATGTCGCGCACTAGCCCCGAAATCCGCGAAATAAACGTCAGAAACGATACGCCTAATATGTTCAGCAGCGTCCCCACAGCTCAGTCCGTAATCAATATTTCCATAGCACCTCCAATTGCAAACGCAGGGTCTCAATGAGGGTATTGAGGCCGCCTTCGATGGTTACCTGCTGCGAGTACCCCAAATCTTCATAGGCCCGATCCTGTAAAAAATAATGGTCCTTACCCAATGCCACCGCCAAAGCACGGGTCATAGGAGGTCGGCGCGAACGAAGAAAAATCCGAAAAAAGTACTCCATTGCCATCCCCCATTGGTAAGCCTTTTGGAACTCAATTCTTTCTTCCACGGGCGGTAACCGGAGGCGTTTTAAAATTTCGTTTATAAATTCCCACAGAAACACGGGCCGTTCCTGGCCGATAAAATAGGCTTTGCCGCAAGCTTTTCCCCGATCGAGGGCGTCAAAGGCGAGGATATGGGCGTGGGCGGCGTTCGCGACAAACGTGATATCGACCTGATTCTCACCCCTCCCAACAATCTTTAACCTCCCATCGCGCGCGCACTGTAAAATTTTCGGCATCAGATGCGGATCCCCTTCGCCCAGCAGTAAATGGGGGCGGAGCGCTACGGTTTTCAAATCCGAACAGTTACTTTCCAGGACATATTTTTCGGCGATCGCCTTTGTTCTGGCGTAAAACCAGTGGTAATTGAGTTGGCGCGGGACAGATTCGTCGACCCCGGATAAGTCGTGCCCGTTGAAGACCACCGCCGGCGTACTGGTAAAAATTAATTTGCGGACGCCGTAGCGTTTACAAGCGCGGATGATATTGCGTGTACCGACGACGTGGGTATTGTAATAGGCCTGGTAATCCATATCGAGGCCCGCTTTACCCGCGGCGTGAAAAACGACATCGACCCCGTAAACCGCTTTATCCGCGTCGTCGCGAAAGGAGATATCGCCCCTGACGAATTCCACGCCGCGCGATTCGAGGATAGGTTGGGGGCGGCGGCCCACTACGCGAACGGCGATGCCCCGATTTTGGAGCAATTCGACAATATGGCAGCCCAAAAATCCACCGCCACCCGTTACGAGTACCTTCATGACTCATCCAACATGTTTAACAAAAAAACCGTGTCAACTCCCGTGTGTTTGGGGAAAATTTTCTCCCAAAAATTGACAAAGTGCTCCCAAAAAATAGGGTGATGATTTTTATGATTGCTCCGAAAATTCGTTTTTCCGCACCATTTTTTTTAAAAAATTTCGCAACCGCGCCACTTTTTCGGCCGATCCTTTTTTACGGCTACGCCCTGTGCCTGACCACAATCCTAGCGCCACTGGTATTCAACGGCGCCGTTTATTGGCATCAGCACTGGCCATCTCGCCTCACACATTATCTCGTTCACAAAAATTTTACCGTTTTTTTCGAACGCCTGCGCCTCATTTCGTTCCTACTATTCACGCCCTGCCTATGGAAATTTTATCGGCGGCGAGTGGCGGATCAATCTTTTCTTTTCTTTAGTTGGGGGAAATTTTTTTATTTTTTTACAATCGGGAGTATATTTTGCGGTGGAATTTTCCTAGCAAAAATGCTCATGCAAGGTTTTTGTTGGGAATCGGCGGATCCGTTGCGCTCGCCAAAACTGCTGTTGCCGAAGCTATTATCGGGGGCAATTGTCCTATCGATCATTGAGGAATGGCTATTTCGCGGGCTTATTTTTCAGATTTTTCTCCGATGCGTGCGGCCATTTTACGCCATTATTTTTTCGTCGCTACTTTTCGCTTACTTCCATTTCCGCCCCAATTACACCGTCAGCGCGCAAAACACATTTGTGACGTTATCCGACAGTTTTTCGTGTCTCGCCGAAATTCTTTTTCACACGTTTAGCAATATTTCTTTATTAAAATTTTCCATTCTTTTTACATTCGGATGTCTTCTTGCGACGATTTATTTTTATGTAAAAAATCTTTCTGCGCCCATTGGATTTCACAGCGGCGTTGTTTTCGCGCTCATGTATTTCAAACGATACATTTTTTTCCCCGATTCGCATTATTTTTTCGGCGCAAACGACATACTAAACTCGCCATTCGTACTCCTTGCCACCACTATTTTTACCGCCTCAATTCACCGATATTTCTCCCATAAAACCGGAAATTAAACCATACATATTAGCCAAAAATTTCCAAAATTTTCCATTATTTTTTAGCCCAAACAACATACTAAACTCGCCATTCGTACTTCTCGCCATCGCCATTTTTACCGCCTTAATTCACCGATATTTCTCTCCCAAAACCGGAAATTAAATCATACATATTAACCAAAAATTCCCAAAATTTATATCACTTCTTTACCCTAAATGCTAACTAAACGTAACCGTAATGCCAACAACTATGAGCGACACAATGGACATTAACTTGATCAAAATATTTAAACTGGGCCCCGCCGTGTCCTTAAAAGGATCCCCCACCGTGTCACCAATAACCGCCGCCTTGTGCGACTCAGATCCCTTCCCTCCCAAAGCCCCTTCCTCTATGTACTTCTTCGCATTGTCCCAGGCACCTCCAGAATTCGCCATGAATATCGCTAACACGAACCCACACGATAATGCTCCACCCAACAACCCAACAACCCCAGGCACCCCTAGCAATATACCAATAATAATAGGGAAAATTATCGCAATTACCGACGGCATGAGCATCTCCCGCTGCGCCGCCCGCGTCGAAATTCTTACACACCTGGCATAATCCGGTACCGCCTTGTTCTCCATTATACCCACAATCTCCCGAAATTGTCGCCGTACCTCATTAATCATACTCGCCGCCGCACGCCCAACCGCATTAATCGATAGCCCACAAAATAAAAAAGATAGCATCGCCCCTATGAAAAGCCCCATCAATACTTTCGGATTAAGGAGGTGAATCTGATAATAGTTGATGATGTCGCCCAACGTAAGCGCCCCAACCGAAATATTGCTGCCATTCAAAATAATAAACTCTCGCCCCGTACTTAGTATGCTCCCCTTGACCGCACTCATGTACGACGCCAGTAAAGCTAAGGCCGTCAACGCCGCCGAACCAATCGCAAGCCCCTTCCCCGTCGCCGCCGTCGTGTTACCTAACGCATCCAACGCATCCGTCCGCTTCCGTACCGCTTCCCCTAATCCACTCATCTCCGCATTGCCACCGGCATTGTCCGCGATCGGCCCATAGGCATCCGTCGCCATCGTAATCCCCAGCGTCGATAACATCCCTACCGCCGCTATCGATACGCCGTAAAGCCCCATGATGATGTCCCGCTCGCCACCTAAACCCTGTACAAACGAAAAAGCTAAAAGCGTCGCCACTACAACCACTATAACCGGCGCAGCCGTCGATAACATCCCTAGCCCAATGCCACCAATAATAACCGTAGCCGGACCCGTCTGCGATTGCTTAGCAACGTGGCGCGTCGGGAAATAGGCCTGCGACGTGTAGTACTCCGACGCCTTGCCGATGACTTCGCCCGCCAGTAAACCAACCGCCAATGCCCCCCAAATCCCCCAAAAATTGGGAATATTTAGGAGGTAGAGTAGGCCCAGCGAAGCCAGTAAAATGCAAACCCCACTCAACTTAACACCGTTGCCCAAAGACCGCAATAACGCCCGACTCGATGCCCCTTCCTCCGTCCGCACCACTAATATCCCTACTATCGATAAAATCGCACCAATCGCACCAATCAATACCGGCAGTAAAATGGCCTTCATCTGCAACTCACTGGTCCCGCGCGCAAACGCCGCCGCTCCTAACGCCGCCGCCGCTAAAATAGCCGCGGAATAGGATTCGTAGAGATCCGCACCCATACCCGCTACATCACCCACATTGTCGCCCACATTGTCGGCAATCGTCGCCGGATTCCTGGGGTCGTCCTCGGGAATGCCCCGCTCCACTTTGCCCACCAAATCCGCTCCCACATCCGCCGCCTTCGTAAATATACCGCCTCCAACCCGCGCAAATAACGCTTGCAACGAAGCCCCAAGAGCAAACGTCAGCATCGTCCCCGTAATCACAACCATCCGATCGTTCTGCGACATAACCGTGCGATCAAATAAACTTAAAACTAAAAACCAAAAGGAATAGTCCAATAGCGCCAACCCAACCACCGATAACCCCATTACCGCTCCACTGCGAAACGCTACCCGTAAACCGTGATTGAGGGACTTTGACGCCGCAAATGCCGCGCGCGAAGAAGCTTCCGTCGCCGTTCTCATGCCAATGAAACCCGCCAATCCGGATCCAAAACCGGCGGTCCAAAAAGCAAACGGTACCCACTCACTCTGCAAATGAAATTTGTACGCCAACAGAGCTAAAAAAATAGCCATCAGCATAAAAACAAGCGTCACAATCTTATACTGCTGCTTGAGGTAAGCCATTGCGCCATTGCGCACATAGGTCGCGATTTCGACCATCCGATCCGTGCCAGCCGGCTCCCCCTTCATCATCCTGAAAAAATGCGCCGCCATCCATAGCACGCTTACCCCCGATAGCGGCACTAACCAAAAATATGCTGGTATCATAAAATTAAAAATTCAATTAAAAACAAGTTTTTCAAGTGTAAATATAAGTTTTGCTATAATTTTCCCTGATAATTCCCTTATCGGTCGCCCTTCGGGGGAAATGATGTTTCATTTTCCATTTTTTCATTGACCTCTCCCTAAAAATCTTACCCGCAGTAAAATTTTACTCCCCTTCAATTTTTTTCATCATTTCGTCCGAAATTTCGTAATTTGCAAAAACATTTTTTACATCTTCCAGATCCTCTAGGCGTTCCACCATGCGTAAAATTTTCCGTGCCGTATCCTCGTCGCCAATCGCCACGGTGTTATTGGGAATGTACGCCAGCTCCGACGAATCCGCTTCCACGCCGACTTTTTCCAGCGCCTGCGCAATGGCATCGTAATCCGCTATGGCGCATAAAACCTCAAAATATTCCTCCTCCGTCCTAATATCTTCGGCGCCATTTTCCAGAACTACTTCCATCAATTTGTCCTCCGTAATTTTGTTGCGATCGATGATAAACTGCCCTTTGCGCTGGAAACTGAAGGCCAACGCGCCGGCCCCCGCTAAATTCCCTCCGCACTTCCCAAACGTACTGCGCACTTCCGAAACGGTGCGATTCTTATTGTCCGTCGTCACCTCCACAATCATCCCCACTCCCGCCGGCCCATACCCCTCGTAAATGAGCTCTTCGATGGTAACGCCGGGGATTTCGCCAGTCCCCTTCTGAATCGCCTTTTTAACATTATCGGCCGGCATATTCGCCGCCTTAGCCTTCTGAATCACCGTGCGCAAACGGGGATTAAATTCCGGATCCTTCCCCCCGTCGCGAACGGCAATCGTAATCTCCTTGCTCAAAAGACTAAACATTTTCCCACGCTTTGCGTCAACCGCCGCCTTACGCCGCTTAGTCGTCGCCCATTTACTATGCCCTGACATCTGTTCCTCCTATTTTTTCTTCTTTTTTACAATTTTTTCCGAATCGTCGATTAAGAGTGCTTCATCGCCTTTCCTATTAAGAATAATTTGCTGGGCAATCGTCAACAAATTTTGTACCGTCCAGTACAAAACGAGTGCGGAAGGGAAGTTGTAGCAGAAAACGAGGCACAGCAGCGGCATCAATTTGAAGACCCATTTTTGCGCGCCGTCGGCGGAAGGCATGGGCATCACCCGCATCTGCCATAGCATCGACGCACTCATTAGCAGCGGTAGCAGGTTAACGGGAAACGAACCGAGCCGGAAAATCGTGTCTGGGAGCGATAAATCCCCGATCCACAGAAAGGGCGCAAAACGCATATCGGCCGCCGTCTTCAGCATGAAATATAGCCCCAAAAAAATGGGCAGCTGGATAAATATGGGTAAACAGCCCGCCGCCGGATTGACGCGATTTTCACGAAATAATTTCAGCGTCTCCGCCTGCAATTTCTGCGGATTTTCCCGATATTTTTCCTTGATTTTCTTGAGCGGCTCCTGTAACCGCGCCATTTTTCGCGAAGAACGCACCTGGGCTGTCGTCAGTGGCCAAAGTAAAAATTTTACAATAATGGTCAAAACAATGATCGTCATCCCCCAATTCCCCAGCAGGGCGTAAATGCCTTTCATGAGGAGGAAAAGGAGTTTGCTGATGAAGCCGAAAAAACCAAATTGCATGATGAGATCTTGGTCCTGGCCCAGGCGGTCGAGCAGGACGTAGTCTTTCGGACCTACGTAAAAATCGCCGTCCAAAACCTTCGTTTCACCAGGATTAATGCGCCCTAGCGGGAATCGGATACTCCCGACAACACTGTCATTCATCCGCCCGGAAGACGCATCGAACACTTCGTTGGGTACGGCTACAAAACCATTGCCGGGGACTTTCGGCGTGAAAACTCCCGCAAAAAATTGGTTCTTTACCGCCCCCCAAACAACTTTATCTTCGCCCATAATCCGCTTTTTAGCGGACGCCTTCCCCATCCCAAGAAAACCACTTTTGGCACGAAAATCGTTCACGGCAATAAAATGCGCCTTCTTACCGTCGTAGTACCCGAAATTGAGGTAGTCGCCCAAAACGTCACTCGCCGTAGGCGGAAAACTGCCCAATCCAACAAAAATATCGCCCAAATCATAGGCCTTTTCGGTCCCATTTATGCAGCGCAATTGCGTCGCCAAAACATAGGGAATGTCCCCCTCCGCTAACCGATATTCGCGCTCCACAATAATGCCACTCTCCATTTCCTTGCGAAAAATAATATGCTGCGCCGTTTGGGCATGAATTTCGTAGTTAGCCAGCAACAATTTATCGGCGGAACCGAAAGCCAAAACGAGCGACGGCAAAGGCATATTTTCATTGAAAATAAAACGCTTTTCCTGGCCCCGAAGCGCAGGATATTTTTTCAGCGCAACGTCCTGAACCCCCGCTCCTATCGTACTCAAACGAATACACATTGCCTCATTTTCGAGGGTCACAAACCGTTGCCCGTCGAAGGTGTAATCGGCCGGTTTTTCCGCTGAAGTTTCCCGAATTTCGGCACCGATATCGCCAATGGAGTGCGTCAAAATTTCGCCCAGAGGATGGGCTTTGGTCCCTTCCGGAATGCTCTCCGTCTGGGTTACGGCGGTCTCTTTAGGCAACGGCGCGCTCTGTTTAATCATGAGCCCAAAGGCCACGCAAAGGCAAATGACTCCGATAAAAAGGCTCTTTTTGTCCATAGGCGGTGCTGCTACCACTGCAGATCGCTAAAATATTGCAAGCTATTTGTCTCGCCCGAGTACGGAAACCGCTCCGGAATTATCCTGTGAAAATTTCAGTCTTTTTTAAAATTTAAAATAATTTATTGGCAAATAAATCGTAATTATTATACTTATCAACGTGCTTATGGTAAGCGCATTAAAAAAAAATTAACAATTAAAAAAAGAAAATATATGAATCAGTTAAACGTAAAAAATATTATTAAGTATGCTGCGATCAGCGGCTGTTTATTCAGTTCCAGCTCCCTTTGGGGGACCCTCGATGAGCAATTAGGCGATGCCTTAGAGCGTAAGGACGGAGATGAAGTGCTGAGACTAACCAGACTAGGCGCCAAACTAAGTTCCACAGATGTGGAAGACTTCGTAGCAAGCTCGGAGCCTGTAGATGATATAGGTAGCATTAAGAGGTGCCTTCAAGCGTTTGTTGAAAAAGGTGGCAATTTAAATGACACCATTGTCATGACTTGGGTTGCGCAAAAAGATCTTATAGATGTCGCTCGCCTTTTGGTCTCCTTCGGCTTTCAGCTGGATGAGTTTGAAGTAGAACAAATTAGAGGATTACCTGGAGGTTCAGATTTTATAGATGAAATGAATAGCGGAAAATCTAAGGAAGAACGCACTAAAGCATTATTCGAGTATACGAATAATAAAAATCGCGATGGTATGTTGGATGCAATTGTACTAGGGGCCGACATAAACGCCCGGGACGAAGACAATAATACTCTGCTGCACGTCGCTGTATTTACAGCTTTAGGAACTTATGGTTTCGGTTCTGAATTCGTTAAAATAGTACTTACCTTCGACCCTGAAGTGAATGCTTTGAATGACAAAGGCCAAACGCCGCTGGATATGATCCTAGAACAGTATAATAGGATAACAAAAAGAAATACAGAATGTGTAAAACGAGGGGAAAAGATACCTGAAGGTAACCAAATGTTCTACGATAATTGCACAAAAACTATAGATTACATGCGTAAACATGGCGCAATGACAAGCGCTGAGCTTAAAAAAGCGCCTCTCCAAAGCAACAGCGACGAGCAGCAGAAAATTCTCGATGAACAATTATTTAAGGCCGTAGAAGGAGATAGCAGTTGGAACCAAACAACATCTGGAGATGAAGAGAAAGTATTAGACGCGATTGCCGAAGGCGGAAATGTAAATGCTCAAAATGAATACGGTTGGACCCCGCTACATAGTGCCGTAAGCCAAGGTCATCTTAATATCGTCCAAGCATTACTCAAATATGGTTCCCCTACCACCGAAGTAAATATTCAAAACAATGACGGCCAAACGCCACTAGATATAGCTTTATCTTCAGCCAAACGAACGCAAAGATATAAAAATAGCAGCAATTCTACAAATAGAGAAAGTTACGAACGACGCCAAGCAATTGTGGATCTATTGCGTAAACACAACGCAAAAACAAACGCTGAGCTTTAATTGCGTATGATTTAAAATTTAAATAAAAAATATTAAATAAAATTTACTCGGAGCGGAGGTTTCTTTGCTCCGATTTTTATGTCTTCAAAATGTTTCTGAAAACAAAACAGTCCCCTTTCGATTGTAAAAATTTCCCCACGAAGTGAATCCCTGCCGCGATACAGCCTTTTCAAAAATTATTTGATCTCAACTAACTGGCGATCGCCCCGGTGCCAGCGGTAAAAAATCGGCGCCGCTATGAATATGGACGAAAATGTCCCAACAATAATCCCTATCATAAATAATAACGCCAAATCCTTCACAACCCCAGCACCAAAACAATAAAGCGAAAATGCCGCTAAAAAAGTCGTAAAACTTGTCAAAATCGTCCGCGAAAGCGTGCAATTCACAGAAAAATTAATGACCTCCTTCAACGTCCCACCAACATTGAATCGTAATTCCTCCCGAATCCGATCAAATATAACAATCGTGTCGTTTATGGAATACCCAACAATCATCAGTATCGCCGCTACCATCGGCGCCGAAAATTGCCGCCCTAACAAAATATATACCCCGGCCGTTACCAAAACATCGTGAATCGTCGAAATAAGCGCACCTACCCCAAATCCTATCTCAAAACGTAACGCAATGTAAAAAAGAATCATCAAAAGCGATACCGTAAGCGCAAAAATGGCATTCCACTTGATCTTCCCACTCATCGAAGATCCGATGCTTGACTCCTGAATCACCTTCAGTTCGGCCCCGGGGTAACGATTTTCCAGCTTTTGTAACAACAATTTTCCCTTGCCCTCCTTCGTCTGTAAACATAAAACTTCCCCGGAATCCTTCACGTCCTTCCGATAAAGCGTCACCACCTCCCGAATGCCATTTTCTCGCGCCACCTTCTCGATATCATTCGCATTCAGTTTCTCCCGAAATTGCAGCGTTATCTCATCGCCACCCGTAAAATCAATGCCGTAAATGCCGTTCCCACGAACCAAAAACGCCGCTAACCCTAGCCCTAAAACAATAAACGATACCCCGTAAGCCACATTTTTCCGCCGTAAAAAATCGAATTTACTCCTAGCGTGCTCGCGCATTTTGAGAAGATCCGAAAACCCCAAATTAACCAAAACCACCATCAGTACCCGACTCAACACAAGCGCACAAAACATCGTCGCAAAAATCCCCATCGCAAGAATAACTCCAAAACCACGAACCGGCCCCGTCCCTAACCAAATGAGAATTAACGCCGATAGCAATGTCGTAATATTTGCGTCAAAAATAGTTGAAAACGCCTTCTCGTAACTGGCCACTACCGCCGCCCCAATGCGCTTCCCCATCGCCAATTCCTCACGCATGCGCTCAAATATGAGAATATTCGAGTCAACACCCATACCCACCGTCAAAACCAACGCAGCTACCCCGGGTAACGTCATCGTAGCCCCCATCATCGCCATTAAACCAAGGACAATCAGCGCGTTGGATAACACGGCAATCACCGCTACAACCCCCCATACCCTGTAATAGGCGATCATGAACAAAATCACCGACGCAATACCTAAAATGGTCGCGTACATGGAACTCGCTTTAGCGTCCTCAGCGAGCGAAGGCCCGATCTCCTGAACCCCGGTCAATAGGAGTTCAAATTCCAGCGGATTATTGAGGACGTTGGACAATTCGATGGCCTCGCGCTGGGAAAAATTCCCGGAAATACTGGCCAAACCATTAGGAATTTCGCAATTAATGCGCGGTGCCGAATAGAGTTTTCCGTCGAGGACGATCCCCAGTAAATTCCCGATATTTTCCCGCGTAATTTTCGCAAATCGCTCCACACCTTCCGGCGACTTCATCCCAAGCCCAATCTCAAAACCTCCATACTGATTCATCGCCACGTGGGCATTTTTCACCATTTTTCCGGTCATTTCCGGAATTTTCTTGACATAATACGGTCTCGACTCAACTTCGCCGGTCGCGCGCTCGTCCTCGGCAAATAGTAACTCGTACCCCAATGGCGCCGCCTCGGGATTCATATTATGCGGCCGTGTCGCGTGGACGAGGCGGAATTCTAATTTTGCGGGCCGCTTGAGTACGTCGACGATTTCCGGATTGTCCTGCGTCGAAACCCCCGGCAATTGAACTTCGATCTCATCACTCCCGCGCGTGCGAATCACGGGTTCCGCGACACCCATACTATCGAGGCGGTGGCGCATGATCTGGGCCGCCTTTTCCAGGTGACTCTGCCGGAGTAGCGCGTCTCCGTCTATCTTCGCCTGGTCGCCCAATTTCAGCGTAAAGGAAATACCGCCCTTCAAATCGAGGCCACGCCGCAATCGCCCCCTGGAATCGCGCAATAAAACATCCATCAAAATTTTGTTTTTTTTGTCAAGATTTTTAATGTCCTGCAACTTGACATCAGGGAAATAGGTGGCAAGGTCGATGGATTCCTCTTTCGCGATGGCTTTTAGCGCGACGAATATCGACGGCGATTGCCCCAATTTTACGCGCAATTTTGCCCGCGATAGCAGCTCCCAAAACGCGTCGCCGGAAGCGGTCGCGCGGTGCTCGATGTAGTCGTTGAACGGCCGGTCATTGAATGGAATTAAGCTGAAAAACGCCCACAGTAAAACAACAACGGATAAAATCGCTTTCCCTAAAACTTTATTAAACATAGTTCCAAATTCTAATCAAAACTATGAAATTATTTGAACTTTCGCAAGCCAAAAGTAAAGCAGTGGCGCCGAAATCCGAACGGACTCGTCCCCCTCCCCATGCACCTATACTGGCTACTCTTTTCCCATCAATCAAGCTTTTTTTTTATTTTTCTTTAAAATTTTTCAAAAAGTTTCTTCCCAAAAATATCTTAAAAAAAGATTGACAATAAAGAAAGTCCCTGAAAGACTGAAGGTAGAGGGTGGGGCGAAGGTCGCGTTTAAATTTCGGGGGATGTTTTTACAATTGGCTAAATTTTACGAATATTTTTACTGCAGACGGATCCGTGGGCTAAGCCGTGCCTGGATACAATCCGTCAGCGCATTACAAATGATAACGGCCAGAGCATAAAAATTGACAATTCCCAGGATCAGCGCATCGTCGCGGTTACTGATGGCCTGGACGAGGAGGCGTCCCAAACCCGGAATTTGGAAAATCGTCTCCGTTACAATCGCGCCACCGATGATCCCCGAAAAAGCAGGCCCCATATATGCAACAACGGGCAATATACCATTTTTCAGCGCATGGACAAAAAAAATACGCCCCTCGCTCACCCCGCGCGCCCGAGCAGCAATAATATACGGTCTTTGGAGGACCTCGCATAAACCGCGTTTCGCGAGCCGAGAAATATAGGACGCATAGAGGATACCGACGGTGAGGGTCGGCAAAATTTTATCGCTCCAAACCTCCCAACACGCAACATTTACCCAATGCAAGCCGACTCCAAAAACATAAATGAGCAAAGGCCCGACGACAAAAGCCGGTAAACAAATACCCAACGTAGACAAAAAACTCAAAAAAAAATCCCAACGCGTCCCCTGCAAACGTACACAAATTACGCCCATAGAAACCCCCACGGCAAAGGCAAATAGCATGCCGTATAACCCCAATTCGAAACTGACAAGCGCCTTCGATTTGACGAGATCGGCGACATCCCAATTACTATATTTATAGGACGGGCCGAAGTCCCCCCTCAAAACATTTCCGATGTAGCGGCAATATTGTTCGCCGAGTGGGCGGTCGCGGCCGTAGCACTCGTTCAACCGGGAGCGAATTTCGGGCGGGATTTCCCTTTCGCCGTCGAACGGCCCGCCGGGGACAAAATGGATCAGGGCAAATGTCAAAAAAGTTACAGCGAAAAAGGTCGGCAACGCCAGCAACAACCTTTTTATCAAGAACAGCAACATAGGCGCTAGAGGATGACGTAGTAAGATTTTTTCTTGAGGCCATCGATCCAACGCTGGCGCAGGGATTGATATTTTTCGTCCAACAAAGTCGATTCGATGCGTTCTCTAGCTTCACTCAAGGTCGGGGTATGGGCATTTTTAACGGCGCGAAGTCCCAAAAATACCATTCGATCGCCGCACGAAACGGGGGTATCGGCGAAGGAATTTTCGGTCATTTCTGTAATTTTTTCGGCGATCGCCGGCAGTATATCTGTTTCGGAAAGGTCGTCCATGCGGCTCACATTTATTCCGGGGATTTGGGACAATTGGCGGCGGGATTCCTCGTAGGGGGCTCCTTTTTCCAGACAAATTTTGATGGCGGAAATGGTTTCTACGGCATCTTTTGGGACGGTGATCTGATCGACATCGAACCGTTTTCCCTGGACGAGTTGGGGGCGGTGGGCATCGTAGTAAGTTTGGATCTCGAGCGGACTGACCGTATTGGGCCTGATGACATTGCGTTCGTACATGCATTCGACGATTGCTTCCTCGCGAAGATACGTTTTATAACTAAGTTTTGTTTGGCCTTGGCGGTGCAGGGCTTCTGCGAACTGCAATGCGTCGCCTTCGAAATGTTTTTTTTGGATGGAATCATATTTTTTTTGGATATAATTTTCCGGCAACTGTCCTTTCATGCGCTCGAATTCTTTGGCAATAATTTTTTTTTCGACCATCGCATTTAATATTTTCGTTTTTTGCTCATTTTCTGCTTGCGGGTCCACGATTTTTTCCCTTTGGGCGAATGCCCACTGATTTTCCAGCTGCTGTTTTGTAATGATATTATTTTCGACGCGGGCCACGATATAATTTTGGTAAACATTTTCTTTTGCGACGAAAGCGTGGATCACTGCGCTTTGGAGTAGGCCTGAAAGCACCCCAACTCGGCTGAAAAATTTCAACATAGGGCAGGATCTTAGGGCTACTTAAAAAAAGAAAAGAAAAATTTTCATTGGAAAAATTTTTCGATATCCCATTATATTTTTCATGGAATCGGACGGAGGCAAAACTATTTTCGAAAAAATCATTGACCGCGAAATTCCCGCTGAAATCCTTATGGAAGACGAACAATGCATAGTGATTCGCGACATCAATCCGGGGGCGCCAGTACACGCGTTAATCATTCCCAAGCAGAAGATTGCCCGACTTAGCGAGGCGCGGGCAAATGACATTTCAATTTTAGGCCATCTACTTTTGACAGCTCAGCAATTTGCGAAACGGCAAGAACTTAGGGATGGATTTCGCGTGGTGATCAACAATGGTCCTCACGCCGGCGAAACCGTTCCCCATTTACACGCACATCTTCTGGCGGGGAAGCCTATGATCTGGCCTCCCTGCTAAATACGTTTTTTATAGCTTTTTTATTCAGCTGTCACAGAGATCATAGAGCGCCATAACTGCGCGCACTTCCGCTCCCTCCCAACGTTGACGATTTTCTAATAATTTTCCTTTAACTAGAGGATCTTGCTCTTGTATCTTTTGGATATCTCCTTCTTGGAGAAATATTTTCGGTTGAGCGTCATCATATACAACCCATTCGTCATTATCCAATGTAGCTGCTACATTATGCCCTATACTTTTCCCATTTATTTCCGTCGTCTCATTAAAAATAACAAAGTTTAGCTTATACTTTTTTCCAGCATGCTCCATCTCTTGTAATACTTTTCCTTGCTTGCCTCCAAACATAACATTAAAACAGGGCGTTGTTATTAGATATTTCGAAGATCGAGGCTTTAGCCCTGGCGTGATTCCATTATAATAATCCTCATTTTTTTTCCCGTTAGGACTACAAAACATCCCATAGAGATTCCATTTTTCACTTGAGTAAAAATGTTGAGGATCATCGAACAGACGACAACACTCCGCAGGATCAGGCTTTCCGTCCTTTTCGAACGCATTTCCCAGGGCAATAAAAAGTGTCGGTAAAAACACATTTACATCTCTACTAACACCACCCCCATTTGATTGCATGTAGGCTTCCAGTTTAGTAAAGTCGCTATCCGGAAAACTGTCTTCAATCAGAGGACGAATCACATCTTCTACGAAAAATTTCATTTCACTATATCCTATATTTCCCTTAGGATCGCCACTCGCTTTTTTAATTTTCATGAAAAAATCTCTAAATTTCACTAGTTTTTTGTTTTCTCCTGAGTAATTTTTAACGGCGTTAAAAAATGGATCCATTCGAATTAAACAATGTAATGCAGCATTCAAGAAACAGGATCCTCCCAGATTCGTAAAGCTAAGACTAGAAAAAGTCAGTCCATGCACAGTCGGTTTAGGTAGAGTCAATTCAGATGTCGGTCGTAGTAGCGATGGCAGCAGTTCACTATCACTATTTTTTCGACGATATAGAAGCATATATGGTGTCATTCCAGAAATATATGGTATCACCTCAGGAAGCATGTCTCTATTTTCGTCATTATATATGATCCACTGCCCTCCTTCCCGAACTACTATTACATAATGCCCTCTCTCAAGCGTCCCTGAATGATTAATAATGCCCACTAGCCTAAATTTAGCCGGCCCTCCAGAAGAATATTGACTCAAATCCAATTCGTTCGGTATGTCAACGAAATTATTGATTTTAATCGATTTTTCTCCATCTATAAACTTAAACCGTTCAATTTCTACTAGCAACCAAATCGGCCACTCATCTACTATTTCTCTCCGTTGCGTATCTATTCCACCATCATTAATTTCCGACTCCGCAAAACGATCTTCTATCATCTCTTCCAAAGTAAAAGATTGCTCATCTTTAGGGGTTCCAGGGAAAGGAAGTAACAACACATTCGCCGGTTGGGATTCCTCACAAGGAACAAAGCCATTATTTCTAAAAATTTCTGTTCTCACCCTGAAATAAAAACATGACGTGGGAGAACCCCCTTGACGAAAGGCTCTTTCAAGTCTATCAAAAAGAATTAATATTAATTCGTGTACATCCTGTTGCTGCCTGAAATCGAAGCCTGGCATAAAAAGTTGCAATGTTTCTATAAAATCTCTCATGTAATTCTGATCTAAAACCCTTACCTCTTGCATGCTTTGGAAAAAGAACTTTAACGCCCAGACAAACAGATCATCTCCTTTATATTCTTCTATGGCATTTACGAATTCAAGAACTCGGACCAAAAGCTGAAAAAAAGAATTGAAATAGCACGTTGCTCCAACATTCCCCAAAACTGCAGTTTGACCTATTCCTATCTTTTCTGGAGTAAGAAGTTCTTTCTTTTCCACTTCAAATGTGTATCGCCCATTGAAGTCCCAATCTAACTTAACCAAAGCAGATCCCAATAGAATTCCCCCGTCTTGTTTGCTAAGCCATACGCCAGGATTTTTATCCAATCGTTCGAGGATTTCTTCAGCAGCTTTAGTTTGGGCTTGAATTTCCTCTAAACTGAATCTTTTTTTCTCGTAAAGCCAACGGGAACACCTTTCAAGATCTTCGCTTTTTGTTTTTATACTTTCGTCTTCGCTCTTGCCCGCAGTCGTTTTCTTGCTTTCCATTATAGCCGCTTGAAACTCTAAATCTTCCCGATACTCCCGTCCATGCTCTGAATGTAACCAGAGCATTAATGATAATTTAGATTCTTCCATGTTAATTTCTCCACAAAATCCTTGAAAAGCATCTCTCATTTTAGTGCCCTCCGGTTTATCTTTCATGGTTTGAAAGGCATCATATAGTCTGTCGCCTAATCCAGTGTCGCCTTCTTCACCAAGAGCAAACATTGAATCAGAAGCACTCGCAATACATGCATCGTATGTAACAGCTGGACTCAAAAGCACAGCTCCTATTTTGAAAATCTGTTTAATATTTGACATGAAACATCTATTTCTCGAAAATTTTTATCTGTCAAGACTTTTTTATATCAATTTTTGCCCCCATTTCCCTGAAAAAAAATTTTCTTTCCAATCATTTTTTGCTTGCATAAAAAAAATAAGCCCTAATTATGCTTTTGATATTTTTTATATCGTTTCATGGTGGATTGGCAAAAGCTGCGCGTAAAACGCGCAAAGTATGGGGTTCCCCCATACTTTTAGGGAGCAAAGCTCCCAGCTTTTGCCATCTTCGCAGAATATTCTACCTCCGTAGATATTTTTGGCTTTATCTGAGGTTTTTCATTGTTTTTTTTAAAAAATGAGTGCCCTCGGAGCAAAAAATTTCAATGCCGAGCCCTACCCCTACCACACCGAATTGGACCTGCGCATCGACAGCATAACCAATCTCGGCCTAGGTATCGGGCGCCACAACGGCTGGGTCATTATGGTCCCGAATGTGGTCGTAGGGGAACGCGTTCGCTGCCGTATTTTCCGCAATCACAGTAATTATTCCGAAGCCGATTTAATGGAAATTACGGAGCCGGCGGCGGAACGGATCGAGCCAAAATGCCCGCTATTCGGCATTTGCGGTGGCTGCCAATACCAGCATTTGAGCTACGAAAATCAACTCCGCTTGAAGCGGCAACAGGTCCGAGAACTGCTCCAAAAATTAGCCAAAATCGATGCCGATGTAGCGCCCACGATCGGGACCGATCCCACCTACCACTACCGTTCGAAATTGACGCCCCATTTCGCTAAAGATGCGCAAAAAATTGGGTTTCTGAAAGCGGGCAGCCGCCACCAAATCGTCGACGTCGAACAGTGTGCCCTCGCGACGCATTCCATTAACGAACGTTTTCAAAAATTGCGCCAGGAAATTCGGGGGAAAATTTTCAAAAAAGGCGGCACATTACTGCTCCGCGACGGCGTCGATGGCGTCGAAACGGATCCCACAAAAATCGTGGCCCAAAGGATCGGCGACCGCATTTTCCACGCCTATGCCGGAGAATTTTTCCAGAATAATCCCTATATTTTACCGACGTT
This sequence comes from Puniceicoccales bacterium, assembly GCA_031257405.1. Lineage (GTDB taxonomy): Bacteria > Verrucomicrobiota > Verrucomicrobiia > Opitutales > LL51 > LL51. The sequence continues at coordinate 43,450 of JAIROS010000005.1, forward strand.
TATAGATTACATCATCGGCGAAGCGGCCGGCGATAGCATCGATTTTTTACTCGATATTTACTGCGGCGTAGGCGTCTTCGGGATCTGCGGCAGTCGAAAATTTCGGGCCGTAACCGGTATCGAAATCAATGAACGCGCCATCGAACTCGCCCAGAAAAATGCAGCAATCAACGGGGTTAATAACATTTCTTTTACAATTGGTTCCGCGGAAAATATTTTCGCTAAAAACCTGCCCGATAATACCCAAATAGCCGCCATCATCGACCCCCCACGAAAAGGCTGCGATCCACTATTCCTTAAACAATTGGTCAATTTTTTACCAAAAAAAATCGTGTACGTCTCCTGTAGCCCCGATACCCAAGCTCGCGACTTGCAGCTTTTGTTAACCCGTTACTCCGTCCGCCGCGTACAACCCTTCGACCTCTTTCCTCAAACCCGACATATCGAAAATATTATTACTCTTTCGGCTTGCAATTAATGTAAATTTCGCAATCCTATAAATGTATTTTAACGTTTTTATATCTATTTTTTATCTAAAAATATACAGACAAAAGCTGCGCAGATCCTGCGCAAGCCCGCGGAACGAAGTTCCGCGGGCTTAGAGGAGCGAAGCTCCTCAGCTTTTGCCTGAATTTTGCAAATATTTTACGAAATTTTATCAACAAATCTCACGCCATGAGGAGGTCTTGAATTTCCCTACGAATGCGATCAACGGAAAACCCGAAACGTTCCAAAACCCGTTCACCTGGCGCACTAAATCCGAAATCATCGACGGCGACAATCCGCCCTTGCGGCCCGACGTAGCGGTACCACGGCATAGCACTCCCGGCTTCGACGGCCAGGCGCAGGGGACAAGTTAGTGGCAAAATTTTTTCTTTATATTCCGCGCTTTGGCGCTCAAAAATCTCCATACTCGGCATAGAAACCACGCGCACTGCAGCAGAAAAATCCCGCGCCGCCTCCAGGACTAACGCCACCTCACTCCCCGTCGCCAGAACAATTAACCGCATATTTTCTGACGCATCGCCGACGATATAGGCTCCGAAAGAAATCCCGCGCCGCCGATCGACATCCTCCGATAACGCAGATAAATCCTGCCGCGACAAAATGAGTGCCGTCGGTCCATCTTTCCGCGAAAATGCCGCCCCATATGCCCCAATACATTCCTCCGAATCGGCCGGCCGAAGGACATCGAGATTGGGCACGCTGCGCAACGCCGCCAACATTTCTACGGGTTGGTGCGTCGGGCCATCGCACCCGACGGCGACCGAATCGTGAGTAAAAATATACACAACGGGCAATTTTGCCATTGCTGCGAGGCGTATCGCGGGCCGCAAATAATCGAAAAAAACCAAAAATGTCGCCCCACTCGGCCGAAAAATGCCGTCGTAAGCGATGCCATTCAAAATTGCTCCCATCGCATGTTCGCGAACGCCAAAGGCAATATTCCTCCCACCCCAATGTTTGGGGCCAAAATCGCCGGTGTCAAGCAAATAATTTTTATTGGAGCTAAATAAATCGGCGCTACCGGTTATAATTTTTGGATTTTGTTGGGCGACGCGGTTGAGTATCTTTCCGCCGACCTCGCGCATCGAAATTTTTCCGATTTTACCCAAAAAATCTTCCCCAATCAACGCATCTTCCGCCGGCAACATACCCTCCCGTTGCTGTTTTTCTCCATCAAAATTTCCTCCATTGTCCTCAAAAATATGCCCCGCCATCGCTCCGTTTTTACTCCCCCGGTCGCCGAAAAATAACGCCCAAGCCTCGCCACCATTTCGCCCCTTCCACGTATCAAAACGCACCATCCAGCGGCAGTAATCCTCACGCCATTGGCAGCGCCGATTGGTAAAAAATCGTTCAACATCGCCGCTCACAAAAAACGGCCGCTCGGGTAAACCTAACTTCCGCTTCGCCTCGCCAATCCATTTAATGCCGGCTTCGCCGTGGGCAGCACTCGTGCCCTCAATCCCAGTAAGACCGCGGCCAATCACCGTTTTGGCAATGATTAAACTGGGTTTGGAAGAACGCGTCGCCCGCCCATAAGCCGCAATAAATCGCGCCACGTCATGGCCATCTACCTCCTGCACGAAAAATCCATAGGCCTCAAAACGCCCGCGAATATCTTCGGATTGCGTCTCCGCCAAAGGAGCGTCCAGCGTGACACCATTCGAATCGTAAATTAAAATTAAATTACTTAAACCCCAGTGGCCCGCCAATGAACACGCTTCGTGACTAATGCCCTCCTGCAAATCACCGTCGCTACATAAACAAATAACGCGGTAATCGAGAATGTCGCCAGCACCCGGAATCCGCCCCAACTGCATCCTCTGCGAAACCGCAAATCCAACACCATTGGCTACCCCCTGCCCCAAAGGCCCGGTCGTACACTCTACGCCAGGTGTCACCCCAAATTCCGGATGCCCCGGTAAACCGCCTTCGGCACGAAATCGCCGTAAATCGCCAACCCTAAACCCACTCATATATAACCACGTATACAAAAACATACTCCCGTGGCCCGCCGATAAAATGAAACGATCGCGATTGATCCAGCGCGGGTCTTCCGGATTCAGGCGCAGCAGATGGCCAAATAACGCCGCCCCTATTTCGGCACACCCCAGCGGTAACCCGAGATGGCCTGACCCAGCCGCCGCTACAGCGTCCATCGCAAGCCCACGCCCAATCTTCGCCGCCGCAGCCAAATTCTCCAATAAATCCTCTCCAATTAACATGCCAATTTCCTCCACAGCACCCAATACCCCCCCCTCCGCTAAACCTAAACGCGATGCTCGCCCCACCCCATGCCTCCAGCCTGTCGCCCACACTCAATCTTGTCAACCCATTTTTTCATAATTTATAAAAAAAATTAATCTTTGTAAAAAATAAATCTATTTTCCAGAAAATTTTACCAATTGGCTGGCCTTCGGAACTACAAATTTATCCAAATCCGCGGCATGTTTTTCAACCTTTATCGCCGGCGTAATCTTTTTCCGCAATAAAAATTGGCCGACCTCCGGAGATCCAAATTTACTCAGATTCGTAGCATATTTTTCAACCCCATCCACCAACCCTTGCATAATCTTCCTCTGAAATAAAGGATCCGCTACCTTTTTCGCCTCCCCAAGATGACTCAAAAAACCCATCTCAATCAGTACGCCGGGCACCGCAAGTGGCTTCAAAACAGCAAATTCCGCCGTTTTCAGGCCGCGATTTTCAAATCCAGTCGCCGCAATAAATGCCGATAAAAAGGAGTACCCCGCAATCAAATTCCAAGGATCGCAGGCGTTGCCCGGAAAATTTTTAGCGCGCGTCAACGTAAAAACCTCCGCCCCATGCGCCAAATGATTGGTCGCCGAATTGAAATGTAAACTTATAAAAAAATCCGCATTTTTGGCCGCCGCCGGACGATCCTTGAGCCCAATAAACCTGTCACCATCGCGCGTCAACGTCGCCCGGTAACCCCTCTTTTCCAACTCCGCCTGAAATAATTTCGCGATCTGGAGCGCCAGCGTTTTTTCGGATAGCCCTAAACTCGCATTCACCGCCCCCGGATCCCTTCCGCCATGCCCCGGATCAATGGCGATTGTTCGGAGCGCCGGCTTTTTTTCCCGCACTAAATGGGGCGCCAGCAACGGTACGAGCACTTGCGAATAATCATCGCGGCTGATATGCAATTTTTCGCCGGAAAGAACAATTTTTTGGGCCAAAAATATTTTCGACTGCTGGTAAGTTATAAAATTATCGCCCGCAGCAAACCGAACGGCCGCTCGCCCTTTAGTCAACGTGGCCTGATTTTTTTTCGCTTCCGGAAGCGCTTTCATTTGTAGCGATTGCGCGACTTCGTCCAATGTCAGGTACTTCACGCCGGCGGCAAAATTCGATTTCAAAGACGGGAATAGCGCGGCCACTAATTTCGTGACGTAATTGCTTTGGGGAGCTGTTTTGGGGGAACTACTTGTCATTTTAGTTTTGTTGTCTGCTTTTGATGGTACTGAATTTGTGGGCGCCATTTTTAATGGTGTTATTTTTGATGTTTCTATTTCTGTGGTGGTGGCTGAAAATTTTGTGTCAGCAGCTGGATTTTTCGATGCTGCGGCCCATATTCGCAGTACTCCCGGCGCCCAAAAGATTACTAAAAATACGCAAAAAAATTGCCCCAAATGACTCCGCATCGCACGCACTGGCAATGGTTATTCCCACAATCGCGATTTCTTCAAGGCCAAAGTATACTGCGCACCAAAATTATCTTTTTTTCCGCTAATTTTAATTATTTTTTTCTAATATTTCTCGCCATTCCCCGACTTGGGAACGAATTTTTTACAAAAAAAAATCATTGACAACAGAGAAATATCAGCTCAGGCTGGAGGTAGAGGGTGGGGCCACTGGCCTGTTTATTTT
>JAIROS010000025.1 GCA_031257405.1 Puniceicoccales bacterium
CATTTTTTGGGGGTATTTTGTTGACACGCAGGCGTCGATCATCCATGTTTTTTCGGCCCTTAAAAATCGCCTCAAAACGATCCACCCGGAAGCCGAATTCGCCGCTTACCTGCTCCCAGATTTCCTTCCGGCGATCCTTGACGCGTCCGTTAGCAAGGCGATTGTCAAGCACCAGGACCGCACTTCGCTTTTCGAAAAAACAGCGGCTCTTGGCATCAGTGTTACGCCCATTAGTGCCATTGGCGAAGAGGAACGTTTGCTGCCCGTTTTCGAACTGATCGACGTCACGCCGGTTACGGAATTCGGACTCACGATCCGTTTTACGCGTCGGGAGAATACTTCCGGTGCGCCCGTGAACCGTTCCCTCGATTTCCCCTTTACAAATCCTATACTTTCCGCGGCTAATATGCAGAACTCGGAGCTGAAAAAATTACAGCAGCAGAGCAAAACGCAAACCAACGTCGCCCTATATTTGTCTACGGTAGCAGCCATTGTGATTTTAGTGGGGCTATGTGGATTTTTCCAGCTGCGGTACCTCTTCCGCGCCGAAAATAACTTCGCGAAACAACTGACCCAAAAGGACGAACACGTCAAGCAGATCCAGCAAAAAGAAGATCGCGCCCGCGAATTGGATCTCTTTTCCAATAAAAAACATGTTTATTTCCGCGGATTGGATCAAATTAATGAATTACGTCCGGAGACCATATTATTTAAATCGGTTTTCGCATCGGAGGGGGAGAATTTTGAGATAAAGTGTTCGGCGCAGGGGCTCGATGAAGTTGAAAAATTTAGGAAAAATTTGGAAAATTCCGCCCTTTTTAAAGTTATCAGGATCGAGGATAAAAGCGTCCAAGATAATCAAACCATTAACTTTTCACTCTACTTGACCTTCGAAAAATATGAAAAAAATTTCAAAATTAAAATCGTTTTTTTTCCTACTGCGGAAAAATGAACTCCTAACGGTAACGGGTGTACTGAGCGCCCTCGCCATCGGCGCCGCCTGGTATAATATCCACGCCTGGAAAACTTACCGCGTCATAAAGGAAAAAAATGCTAAAAAACAATCGGAACAAAATTCGTGGCTATCGCGGGAACAGGAAGTGAATGACCACTTTCGCGGCATCATCGACGAAATCCTCCGCCGAGATAAAATCGACCAGCCCAAGTTAATGACGCTGGTCAGCAATGCGGCTAAACGCCTAGCACTTAAGTACAATGTCGGCATGCCCCAGGAAGAAAATGCAAAATTTTTCTCGTTCAATAAAATTTCCATTGACCTGAAAGATATCCGCTTCGCCGACGTCTTAAATTTCGACAGCATCGTTGAAATCCCCGATTCCAACCTCTGCATCGATAATATGGAGTTGACGATGCACGATAAATCTCTGTCGGCGAAGATCCGCATCTCGGCACTCGATATTAAAGCGGAAAATGACGCCGATAAAATTGTCGCTGAAATTTTGAGCGAACACCCGTTAAATGAGAAGCTCGTCCGGTGGACCGGCCGCAATACTTGGTTAGAATAATATTATAATAATGTTTGCAAAAGTAATAAATTTATTTATTAATAGTTAAAAGGAGAGATGGTTATGAAGAAAGGAAAATATTTAATGCTAGGGTTATTTCCGCTGGGCATATCGGCAGAGTTAGATGCTTCCGCCGAACTACGGAATGTTACCCCGTCACAGCAAACGGATGTGGGAAGCGCTATTCCGTCACAGCAGACGGATACGGGGGGTGGTCGGCAGGGGAATAGTCAGACGGCGCAGTGGAGTACGGATCCATCGAGGCAAATGGCGGTGGATCCGAGTAAAGGGGCTCCTGGGACTAAGAGGGCGAACAGTCAGGACGTCGTAGATCAGCTTATTCTGACGGGTTCCGATATAAATGAAGTGCTTGGTATTTTGGAAAAATTGACGGGTCGCACGGTTTTGAGGGAACAGAAATTACCGACGACGAAAGTTTCCATCGACGTCCAAGAGCCCATTTCGCGCCAGGAAGCCATTTCTGCCATTGAAAGTCTTTTATGTTTAAACGGGGTAGCGATTGTGGACATGGGTGAAAAATTTATGAAAGCGGTTGTTTCGAAATCGGCCATAACCCAATCGCCGGACATCATCGACGAATCACTACTCGCCTACGAACCCAATCAAAAAGTACTTTCGAAGTTCTTTAGCCTGCACTACTTGGATGCCACGGAATTTCAAAAACTTATAAAACCGCTTCTGACGCCGAGTTCTTCCAGTTCGATTCTTTTTGCGTCGTCGAATGCCCTTTTTATCACGGATACGATGGCCAATTTACAGAGCGTAGAGAATTTAATTAAGCGGACGGATCATCCGATTAGCATGGTAGAGGCGATTAATTTCATTCCCATCAACAACGTCAAGGCATCGGCGGTGGTTAAGAAGTTTGATCAGTTGAAGCGCGGCGCACTCAAAAAATACCTTTCCTCCACGACCATCGATTGCGACGACTCCAGCAACCAATTAATCGTGATCACGCCCCAGGAAAATTTCCCAACCATAGAAAATCTCGCCAAACAATTGGATAGCAAATGTGAACTCCTATTGCGATCGGAAGTCATACGCATTAAGCACGGCGACGCGAAAAAAATTACCGACATTGTTTCTGGGATTATCAAGGATCAGCGCAGTCGCATTGAGAAGGAAAATAAGATGGCATTTGAGCGCCAACAGGCCCAGATGACGGCCCAGGGCAGTTTAGCGAACGCATTAGCGCAGGCGGCCAGCGGGTCTCGCAGTAACCAGCAGATCAGCAACACCTACAGCGAATTTATTTCCGCCCAGCAATTACCCGGAGAGCTAGGTGAGGAGCAGGCGGCACATTTTTCGGCAAACTTGACGCTCGCCGCCGAAGAAAGGAGCAATTCGATTATCGTCTACGGTACGTCCTCGGATTTGGCGCAGGTACGGGGATTGATTGCCAATTTGGACGTGCTTTTGGACCAAGTCCGCATCGAAGTCATTGTGGCACAGGTCACGCTCAAGGAGGGGCAACAAAGTGGCTTAGAGAGCCTCTCCCTCGGGCATAATATCAACGTCGACGACAAAATTAAGGCAAAAAGCACATCCGCGAAACACGATCTCAGTTTTGAGGCCGGATTCGGTACCAACGATGCGGGTTACGGCGGCATATCGTCGTTCTCGGGGACACTGAAAAATCTCGCATTTCAAAATATTCTCAAAAAAGCTAAAGTGGATTCAAATGTAAAAATCCTCTCGACGCCAACCCTCGTCACCACCCATAACCGCAAAGCGCAAATTAAGATCGGTGAAGAGCGGCCGTTTGTCGACTCTAGTACCAAGAGTGACGGCGATGTCAACTCCAAAGAAAGGGTACAGATCCAATACAAGCACGTCGGCCTCGAGTTAACGGTGACGCCGCTCATCGGCAGCAATGGAATTATCCAGATGGAAATCGAGCAAAAAGTTTCGAAGCACCAGGAGGACGTCGATGTCGCCGGATTAAAAGCGCCCCTCCTCACGGATAAACAGATTAATTCCTTTGTCAGCGTTGCTAATGAGGACGTGATCGTGCTCGCCGGCTTCAAGGAGAAAACCAATGCAAAAGGTTCGGGAAAAATGTTCCTACTCGGCGATTTACCCATAGTAGGCGACATGTTCTTTTCGCCCAAATCGCGCAAAGAAGAGACACAGGAATTAATTATCTTCATTAAGCCGACGATTATTCTCCATCCCCAGGACGAAGCAGCCTACCTCAATAAGCGCCTCGAAGTCACAAACTTTAAGGAGGATATCGAATATTACAAAGCGACGGGCGATTTCCCGCAGAGCGAACCGTTCCCGAATGACACTATTTTAGGATTAAACGGCCAGGAAATGAAGAAAAAAGCCGAGGAAAGGGAAAAGAAAAAACAAGAAGCAAAGGCTAATACCCTCCCATCGGATACGGAATTGCCTACGTCCCCCAAGCACTACGAAATTTCCGCCATTTCCACTCCAGTTGCGAGTACTTCGGGGCCCACACCGGCGGTACAAACGGCTCCAAAATTGCCGGCCGATCAAGCCGCTACAACGAAACCTCTAACGCGCAAGCAGAAAAAGCAGGCTAAAGCCGCCGCACAAAAATCTGTTCAAACGGAAAAAGCCACTCCAGTGGAGAAAACTGTTCCAGCGGTGAAAACTACCCCAGCGGAGAGCAATAAAAAAACTGAGCCAACGCTCTCCCGTAAGCAAAGAAAGCAGGCTAAAGCCGCTGCACAAAAAGCTGCCCAAAGCGAAAAATCTGTTCAAACAGTAAAAGCCACTCCAGCGGAAAAAACTGCTCAAACAGTAAAATCTGCTCCAGCGGAAAAAGCCACCCCAGCGGAGAACGATAAAAAAACTGAGCCAACGCTCTCCCGTAAGCAAAGGAAGCAAGCCAAAGCCGCCGCCCAAAAAGAAAAGGCTACCCAAATAACGAAAAATAATGGCGCCAATGGAAATAAATTGTCAACGCAGTTTACGAAAGAGGTAAAGAAACGCATACGGAGGCGCTAATTCAATGCACAGAAATGAGGTCACCATGAAAACTAATATAAAAAACATTTTCTTCGGTGTGGTTTTAGTGGGTTATCACATCTGCGACGGCGCCGCCCCCCAAGAGGATTTCAAATCATTGCAGGAGCGGTCTCCCTTTGGCGATACGCCGAAACCGGAACCTAAACCACAAAAACAAGCATCGGCCCCACCCCCCGCATTGCCACCAGCTCCCAAAAAACCAGAAATGAAATTGGGGTTTACGGGATTTTTACGCATGGGAGGAAAGGATTATTACGCCATTTGCGACAAGACGTCGAAGGATGTCATTCACACCGTTTTAGAAGGAGGTACCCCTTCGCCATTGGGTTACAGTGCCGGTCGCTTTGATCTCGGTCGGCGCATTTTAGATGTCCGATTTAACGGCTTCGAGTACCCGTGTGTGATGGGGGCCGATGAAAAGAAATCGACGGTTTCCTCCTCTTCATCCAAGCAATCGAGCGGAACATCGGGCGGTTACGGCGGCGATTACAACTGGGACGATTGGGGCGACTGGAACGACGACGATTGGGGCGATTGGGATGATTGGATGGACTGGGATGACGGCGGCTACGGCTATGATGACTACGGCGGCGGCTACGGCTATGACGGCTACGGTGGCGGCTACGATGACTACTATGGCTATGACGATTACGGTGGCTGGTAAAATTTAATAAGGGCAATATGGAAAATTTAGAAAAAGTATTGGCGAGCGTCGACCCCGAGTTACCCGCCGAAATCGCGGCGAGTGGCGTCGATAAAAAAATCGATATCCTCGCAGAAAAATTGGCGAGAACCCCGCCCGATGCCTACGAATGGCTATCCAGTATGTTGGGAATCCCTTTTTACGGTAAATTTACCGTGTCCAAGGAGATCACCTCCATCCTCCCCGAAAAATTACTGCTGGAGTACGCCTGTTTACCGATCGATCTCGAAGGCGGCCGCCAGGGATTAATTTTCGCGTGGCCACCGGATACAACCATGAAAAAATGGATTCGGGCGGCTTCCAACGTCGATTTCGAATACTGCCTCGGGCCGGCACAGGATATTCGCAAATTTATTACCGAGCGCTTCGGCGTAGGGGCTGGGAGTTTCATCGATTCGGAGGGTGCCGATGCGGGTTTAGTCTCGAAGGCGGAAGTGGTCCAGGAGGACGAGGATGCGGTCGTCATCAAATTTGTCAACGAATTGATTAAGCAAGCGCTCCAAGATCGCGCAACGGATATCCACTTCGAACCCCAAAAAAATTCCCTCCAAATCCGCTACCGCATCGATGGCGCACTGGTGCCGGTCAGCCTCCCGCCTAACCTCGTCCTCTACCAAGCAGCCATTATCTCGCGCCTAAAAATTATGGCTAAATTGAATATTTCGGAAAAACGTCGCCCCCAGGATGGCCGCATCGCCTTTCGTTCCGGGGATACGGCGATCGATATCCGCGTGTCCACATTGCCCATCTCCTACGGCGAAAGTATCAGCTTACGCCTCCTTAACCTCAGCGAAGCACCCGTCGAACTCAAAGGCATGGGCCTCGGCCAAAAACAACTCGAACAAATCGTCAATGCGATCTCGCGGCCCCACGGTATCGTACTCGTCACAGGACCAACGGGCTCCGGTAAATCGACCATGCTCAACGCCTGTATCCATGAAATCCGTGACCCGGAAATCCGTATCATTACCGTCGAAGACCCCGTGGAGTATGAGATTTCGGGCATTAACCAGTGTCAAGTGCAATCGGATATCGGTATGACTTTCGCCAGCGCACTGCGCTCCATCCTCCGCCAAGACCCAGATGTTATCATGATCGGTGAAATCCGTGACGCCGAAACCGCCGATATCGCTATCCGCGCCTCCATCACCGGACATATGGTCCTCAGTACCCTCCATACGAACGATTCGGCCGGCGCCGTCTCCCGCCTCTGCGATATGGGACTCGAACCCTTCCTCCTCGCCTCCTCCCTTCAGTTGGTCCTGGCTCAACGCCTCGTGCGAAGAATCTGCCCCATCTGTGCGAAAAAAGCAAGCTATACCCCAGAAGAATTGGAGTACGCCCTCCGTGCCCTGCGCGTTAATCCCGCAGAAGAACTCCCCCATATCGATAAAATTATGGTCGGTAGCGGCTGCGATAAATGTAAAAACGGTTACAAAGGAAGAATCGCCGTCCACGAAGTCCTCGTCATTAGCGATAAAATTCAACAGGCTATCATAAAAAATGCCCCCGCTAGAGAAATCCGTAACATAGCCCTCTCCGAAGGTATGCAAACTTTGCAGGCCTGCGCCTGGGAACATGTAAAAAAAGGCCGCACCACCCTCGAAGAAATTATGCAGTTCGCCGATAAAAATAATATGGACGAAGAATAAAAAAGGAAGGGGGAATCCTTCCCCCTTAAACCCCCTGGCAGTCGGCTTCGCCGCCTGGATCTTGCGGAGCAAGAGGCCCGCGGCTACGCCGCGGGCCTCTCTCG
>JAIROS010000003.1 GCA_031257405.1 Puniceicoccales bacterium
GACCTCCTATCCTCTACCCTATGTCTAAATGCTTTTTGGTCGACGGCCTTAACCTCATTTTTCGCTGCTTTTACGGAATCCCCCTCCTGAATACCCAGAATTTTCCCACCAATGCCGTCCTGGGTGTTGTTAAAATTTTATCAAAAATAATGGATTTGGAAAAGCCGTCGCAGGTGGCGATTTTTTTCGATAAGGGCCGCGATCCCAATCGCCAGTCGCTCCTCCCGGAATATAAAGCCAATCGCGCCGAAATGCCCGATCCGGTGAAAATTCAGATCCCCGTTGCTAGGGAATTTGCTAGCGCTTTGGGGTGTACGGTCATCGAGCGTTCCGGGGTCGAAGCCGACGATTTAATCGCCTCCTTCGCCCATAAATATCAAAAAAATTTCGACAATATTTACATTTTTAGCACGGATAAGGATTTTGCGCAATGTGTCGGCGGCAATGTGTACCAGATGATTCCGGCGAGCGAGCGGGATTCCTTGGGTAATTGTTTGGATCGCGGCGGTGTTTGGGAAAAATTTGGCGTATATCCCGAGCAAATGGTGGATTATCTGGCGTTAATCGGCGACCAGGCGGATAATATTCCGGGTATCCGCGGCGTGGGACCTAAAATAGCCGGCGCGTGGCTCAAACAATTCGGAAATCTGGAAACGCTGCTGTCCCAAATCGGAGCCGTCAAGCCCGCGCGATTCCAATCCGTTCTCGGGGAAAGTGGAGAGCTTCTCCAGCGCAATCGGCAATTGATTAGGCTCGATCGGGGGATTGGGGACATTTATTTGGAAAAAAATACTCCCGATCATCGGGCTTACGATCAGTTGGTCGAGCTGTATCGATTGACTTCGCTCCGGAGGAAGCGCGCGGAATCGCAATGGATCCAGGATAATTTATTTTTGTAACTAAAATTTCATATTTTTTTTAATGTTTTTTGTAAAGTAACTGCCCAAACCGAAGCGCGGCGTTCTCCCCACCCCATGCACCTAGCCTGGTAGAAAAATTCCCAATTGTCAATGCTTTTTTTCGGAAAATATTTTGAAAGCTAAATAACTTAGCTTGGAAAAATTCCAAAGGCTTTAAATCCGTTACTGTCAACGCTTTTTTTGGGAAATATTTTGAAAATTTTGAAAGCCAAATAATACCTCCTCCATCAAAAGAATTCCCAAATGCCTGAAAATATTTCTGCCAATAAATACCATTTCCACTTGACAAATCATAACTTCTTATTAGCCACAAAATTAGTCGAAAACTTTACGCGGTTAAACGAGCGGAGATCGTACTCCGCCTTTTTTATCCGCATTATCACCCCTAGTCATGAAAACTGGTAGCGAAATTTTAGCCGTACTCGAGTACATGGAAAAAGAAAAGGGTATCCCCCGCGGCAATATGATCCAAACGATCGCCGATGCCATCCGTTCCGCCGCCCTGAAAAGTATTAACGCCGGCTACGACGTCCGCGTCGAAATTAATCCCAAAACAGGCCACCTCCAAGCTTGGTCCATCCTGGAAGTCGTCGATTCCGTCAGCGACCCCCAAGCCCAAATCCATATCTCTAAAGCGAAAGATGCCGACCCTAAAGTGAATATCGGTGACGTCGTCGAAAGGGAAATCGATCCCGCGCTCCTCGGCCGTATCGCCGCCCAAGGCGCTCGCCAGGCCATCGTCCAGGGTATCCGCCACTTCGAACGCGAAAAATTATACGACGATTTTAAAAATTCTATTGGCGATATCGTCAGCGGTATCGTCCGCCGCCAGGAAGCCGGCAATATTTACGTCGAAGTTGGGAAAGCCGAGGCCATTTTGCCTTACCGCGAGCGGATCCCGGGGGAAGAATATGCGGCGGGCGATCGCGTCTGCTGTCTTTTACTGAAAATTGACCAGACCCAGTACGGCCCGGAGTTAATTTTGAGCCGTTCCCATAGTCGGTTTGTTCGGCGGCTATTGGAGCTTGAAGTGGCTGAGATTGCGGATGGTACGGTGGAAATTTACAACATGGCGCGGGAACCCGGTTATCGCACGAAAATCGCGGTCCGCAGTACGGATCCCAAGGTGGACGCGGTGGGGTCTTGCGTGGGGGCGCGCGGCATTCGCATTCGGAACATTGTCAAGGAATTGGGGGGCGAAAAAATCGATATCATCCGCTATTTCGACGACCCGGTGGAATTTTTACAGGAGGCGATCCACCCCGCTATCGCCCGTAATATCCGCGTCGACGAGGATAATTGCCAAATTAATTTCGAAGTGGGCGAGGAGGATTTGGCGGTTGCGATTGGTAAACGGGGGCTCAATGCGCGGCTGACGTCCCGTCTGATGAATTGGAAACTCGACATAAAGAAAGCGGAGTCGGAGAAGGAGAAAAATCTCAATAAAAAGATACAGCAGGCAACGGCGGGACTCAATAATATCCCCGGGATCGACGGCGATTTGGCTCAGCGTTTAGTGGCTTGTGGGTTTACGGATATTGACGTTTTCGACGACGTTGCGCCGGCCGATTTACAGGACGCGGGATTTTCTGCGGAAGAATCGCAATTCGTTCTTGAAAATATAAAAAATTTCAGAAATTCTCAATGAGAGCGCATGAGTGTTAGGGTATATCAGTTGGCGAGGGAATTAGGGATGGGCAGCAAGGAAGTCATCCGGTTGCTCCACGAGCGCGGGCTGAAAATTACGAGTGCATCCAGTTCGATCCCGAATATTTATGCCAGTGCGCTGATCGAGGAATTGGGGAATAGTGCGGCAGCGGCGGCGGTAGTAATTGAGGGGGCGGCGGTCGAAGCGGTTGAGGAGGGGGCCGAAGAGGAATCGGCGGAAACGGATCATTTTACAAAAAATTCACCCCAAACGACCCAAAAAGAAATCGTTATCCCAACGGAGAATATTCCATCCATTGCGACGGAAAAATTGAAAGATTCGCCGGCATCGGGGGCGGTAGAGGTTGCGGAAGCGAGTTTTGGGGGAAATTTCGGAGGGGGTTCCGATTTATCCGATGGCATTTCGCAGGAAAAGCAAGGGAATACGGTGGTGGCAAACGCCTACAGCGCGCCCATTCCTAAAAAATTTATAAAAATTCCGTTACCCCAGGCACCAAAAAAAACACCCATGATATTTGTTGCGGACGCGGCTAAGGCGGGCGGCGGCGATACTCTGCGGGCGGCGGAAGTGGAGGAAAAAGTGAGTGCGGTAGGGGCGGCGACGGTGGTCGAAAAGGAGGCGGAATCGGTGACAACTGCCGCTGCGGCGTCCAGTGGGAGCGGAGCGGGCGCGGTACGCAGTCGTCCTGCGGAGGCGGGCGAGAGTACTTCCCGGGCGGCCCCCAGAAAAGCTCCGCCGGTAAATTTTAAGGAAAAACGCGCGGCGCCAACGGTCCGTTTTCAATTTAAATCCCGCGAACAGCGCGACGATAGCCCCTTCAACGCGATAAAAATACCGGGCCCCGCCGACGCAACCGATCCAAAGGATAGTGAGCTCAAAACGCTGGTCTACCGGGCGCCATTGATCCTGCGCGACTTCGCTCAGAAACTGGGATTAAAGCCATTCCAATTGATTTCCGAGCTCATGCGCCGGGGGATTTTTGCTTCGATTAACCAGCAAATCGCGGACGATGTCGCGACGAGCGTCGCTGCGAAATACGGCTTTAAACTCGAGATTCGCCAAAAAACGGATGGCGCCAAGGCGAATGTGCCGAAGGCGAAAGTCGTTATTCCCAAAGAATTACTGCCCAGGCCGCCGGTGGTCTGCATTTTGGGGCACGTGGACCACGGTAAAACGACCCTGTTGGACACCATCCGCCATGCGAACGTCGTCGCCAGAGAAGCCGGTGGCATTACGCAGCACGTCGACGCCTACCAGGTCGAGCACGAGGGCAAAAAAATTACGTTTTTAGACACGCCTGGACACGCAGCGTTTGCAAATATGCGGGAGCGCGGCGCCAATATTACGGATATTGCAATTTTAGTGGTGGCGGCCGACGACGGTTTTATGCCCCAGACCGACGAAGCTTTGAAATTCGCTCAGAAAGCGGAAATCCCGATAGTTGTGGCGATTAATAAAATCGACGCCAAGGGGGCTAATGTCGATCGCGTCAAGCAGCAGATGCAGCAGCGGGGTATTGCGCCCGAGGAGTGGGGGGGCGATACGCTGTGCATGGGGATTTCCGCGCTCAAAGGTACCCACGTCGACGAATTGCTGTCGCTGGTTTTGCTGCAGGCGGAGATCATGGAGTTGAGGGCCGATTACAAATGTCCTGCGGTGGGCATTGTGATTGAGGCGCAGGTGGATATTGGACGTGGGGCGGCGGCGACGGTCATTATTCGGGAGGGGACTCTGAAAGTGGGCGACGCGATGGTTTGCGGGCAGGAATATTGCCGCGTGCGTTCCATGTTAGACGAGCATTTGAAGGCGGTAAAGGTAGCGACGCCGGCGATGGCGATGAAAATTATCGGGTGGAGTGGCATACCGGAGGTGGGGGACGTGGCCACGGTCGTATCGGACGAAAAGGCGGCTAAGCGGCAGAGCGAGGAGAATAGGAATGAAGCCAGGCGCACGGAAGTTGAGCCCGCGAAGATCGCCGATGTAAAGACGTTATTCGAAGCGATGGCCTCGCAAAAGCAAAAAATTTTAAAAATAATTGTAAAATGCGACGTCCATGGGACACGCGAAGCGCTTGTAGACTGTTTAAATACGATCCGGAGTAGCAAGGTTAAGCTGGAGGTTTTAAGTTCCGGAGTTGGGGCGATTTCGCAGACGGACATTGAGTTTGCCAGTTCGTCGGAAGCGATTATAGTGGGTTTCGGCGTGAAGATGGACAGCGGTGCGGCTCCCCTCGCTAAAAATAAGGGAGTGCGGGTGATTTTACACAATATTATTTACGAATTGATCGATCGCGTGAGGGAGGAGATGGCGGAGTTGCTGGACTATGAGTACACGGAAAATCATTTGGGGACGGCGGAGGTGCGGCAAATTTTTCATTTGGCGCGGGCGATGGTAGCGGGGTGCATGGTGACCGAAGGGCAGATTATGCGCGACAAATCCGTGCGCGTGCGTCGGGGCAATAAAATTTTATTTGAAGGCGGCATAGATTCGCTGAGGCGGCAGAAGGAGGATCAGATGGAAGTTCGTTCTGGGTTTGAGTGCGGCATCAAAGTGAATGGGTTTTCGGCGTTCGAAATTGGGGATACGATTGAAAGTTTCGAGATGGTGCGCCATCGGCAGACGCTATGAGTTTGCATTTGAACCGAGTCAACGGAGCCGTGGAGCATGAAATTAGCCGCATATTGCGGGTATATTTTCGCGAGGAGGCAGTCGGTATCACGATTGTTGGGGCGCAGGTATCGTCTGATTTGCGGTTAGCGTGTGTAAAATTTTCGGTAATTGGGGATGGTGCGGCCTGCAGTCGGGCGGTTCGATTTTTTACAAAACACAAAAAATTTATAAGGCGGAAGTTATGCGAGGGCGTCCGGATACGCC
This sequence comes from Puniceicoccales bacterium, assembly GCA_031257405.1. Taxonomy (GTDB): domain Bacteria; phylum Verrucomicrobiota; class Verrucomicrobiia; order Opitutales; family LL51; genus LL51. The sequence goes on from JAIROS010000003.1 coordinate 5,464, forward strand.
GTGCGCCGGAATTGAGATTTGAGGCGACGGGTGCCATTGCCCAGGGGAATGATTTGATTGAGCTTCTTGACGGGATTGCCGAGACCGAGATGTAAATTTTATGGGAAAATTTTTTATTTTTTTTATATTTTTTACATTATGTGGGTGTAATGGGCAGAGGGCTCCGGACGAGTCGCGATTGCCTTGGGACCGGCCGGCGTCATGGGAATTGCGGCGTGATATCTCGACATCTTTGCGGTTCCACAAGTCCTACAAGCCCCGCGAGCCGAGTAAAACTCAGTGAATTTTCGTGCGATATTAATTTACGATTGACTTTTGGTGTAAAAGTTTTAGTTCTAAAAACCGGAATGGGGCAGCGGTGGCGGCCGGGATTTTAAGGGATTGGGTTTGAAAGGAAATGTAAAAATTGTTTTATGCGTTGCGGGCGACAGGGTGGGTTTGTGCCAAGTCGCCGATCAGAAGGGCCGCGGTTATATTCTTTCGAGCCAAGTCGTTCGCGTCGAGGGAAATGCGGAAAGTTGGTTGGCCGAGGCGCTGGCGAAATTTGACCCAAAATTGTTAAAAAAAATTAAAAATATTGTCTTCGCGACGGACTTAATTTCTTGTTTGCCCCTGGATGTATTTTATTTGCGCAGCGCTAATTTTGCTCGGGCCGCCGGCTTTGAACTCGAAAATTTGTTGGGCAATAAGTGTGCGCAATTTCAGTTTGGCGTCTGGCAAATGACTGAAAACCAAACGGCCTACGCGTTCCTAATCCCCAAAGTACAGCTGGCTCAATTTCTAAAAATCTTTGAAAAATTTGCTATAAAAAATCCTAAAATTTTACTTTCTCCCGTGATGTTCGCCGACGAAGCTAAGCGGCAAATGGCAAAATCTTTTACCGTTTTTTTAAATGTCGGCCGCAATATTTTATCTTTCGCGTTGCAGAGTGGGACGGAGCAATATGTGGGGGCGTTGCCCATCAATTTGCGGGAATTGGCGGGGAAAATTTCACAAAATCTCGGCCGCGAAGTGGGCGAAAATGAGCTCCATAAATTCCTTGGCGATGGCGAGGCGAGAAAAATGTACCCCCAAATCCAGGGCCCATTGGATGAATTTTTTGGCGGATTAAGCCTCACAATTGCGAAAAAAGCGAAGGAATTTTTTAGGGAAAATCAGGAAATAACCTTCGTGATCGGCGGGCCCTACGATGCTTCCTACGGCGTCGCGCCCCATTTCAAAAATATCGGAAAAGTGCAGTCCTACGGTGCATTTTTTCGGTCGCAGATTTCGCCCGCCATTGGTTCGGAAGTGGTTTCGGCGGTGGATTTTTTCATTCCCGCGCTGCTGTCGACGGCTTCCCTCGACAAAAAACGCCTGGAGCAAATCGTCAATCTGCAGAGCGGCACGGCTGCCTTCCAAGAAGAAAAGCGGCGCCATTTTTTCTACGGGGAATTCGTCGCGGGATTAATTTGTTGCGCGTCGGTGTTATTTTATTTTGCCCAAAAAGTCAATTGCCAGGCCCAGCGAGTGGAGGCGGAATATAAAAAATTGCTTGCCAAACGCACCCGATTGGCGGACCTTGCTAAGCGGATCGAAGCCGTCGACGGCCGCACCAAAGAACAAAAAAAAGCGTTGGGCGACATCCTCGTTTACGCGGAACAGAACCGCATATTTTGTGAATTATTGAACGCTTTGCAGGAAATTTTATTTCGGGCGGGCGACGTTTATCTCACCTCTTTCGTTTGGAGTACGGCTGCTGCGAAGGGTAAAAAAGCCGATGCTCAGTCGACTAAAAAGGCTGCGAAGGATGTAAAAAAGAAGGCTGCCGCTAAGAAAACGGAGCGTGAGGCGGAAGCGGAGGCGCAGGGGGGTACTGGGGCCGCGGCGGTCGCATCATCGATCAATCTTTCGGGGGCGATGTTCATCGGCGACGTCGAGATGACCCAGGACATTAAACAAAATTTTAACGATAAATTCAACGCGATGTTCGAACAAATTCGGCGCTTACCCGTTTGCGTGGGCGTCACCGATATCAAAGTTAATGCCCCGGAAAATGGCAAAATTACGTTCCGCTGCGCGCTCCAACTGGACCCCCAATCGAAGATAATCGCGCCATGAAAAATATTATAAAAAAATGTATACAATTTGCAATTCCCGTTGCGCTATGTGCTGCGGTCGCGGCGCTGTTGGATGCGATTTGGGGCAAGCGGCGGGGAATGGGTGTAGTTGGGGAAGATTGCCGGAAAATAGAGGCCGAAATTGGACAATTGTTCCGGGCGAAATGGGCGCCCACGGAGGAAAATCTGCACCAAATAACGCAAAAATCGAAGGCCTACGATGCGGATTATGCGCTTTATACGTCGGCGAAGAAGCGCCTGAAATTTAAATTTTTCGACGGGAAAAAACCGGAAAATGAGGTCGATCTCTACTTTTCCCTGATGTCCTATGTGCAATTTTTGGCCGCAAATGCCAGCGAAACCGCTACCGCTATCCCCCAAAATTTTTTCTTCTGCTTCGAACCATATGTAAAAAAAGATCTCATACCGGAGCGCGACCAGATCCCTGAATTGTATAAACAAAGTAAAATAATCGCCCAATTGTTGGTCCTCCTTTTCCAGTCCAACGAGCGCGGGATCGAACTGCAGGGCGCCATGCGGGAGAGCGTGGATCGGCCCAATTCCGAGAAAAAAAGGAGCGATAGCGTGGGGACGATTGATGGCAGTCGGTGGACATTTTTGCGTAAAAATAATTTAAAATCATACGTTTTTACCCTCGATTTCGCAGCCTATACGGACGATTTGCGCCGTTTCATCAACAAACTGCAGGAGTATAATTTGCCCGTCATTATCCGCTCTTTGAGCATCAATTCCGCGCAGAAAAGCGGCAGCGGCGGGGATTCCATCACGGTGACGGAAAAAGTAAAAATTGCCCTCGCTTTGGAATGGGTTTTTATTGAGTATGATAAAAATTCGTTAAAATCGAAGGACGTCGCCCAAAATGACTAAAATAATTAAAATTTTTACAATAATTTCACTTTTATTCCTGGGGGCCGGAGTAAAATGTTTCCTGGAAACGAAGTCCCCGAACGCAAACCACTCCGAAAATCAGGACCCAAATCCCGCACCCATCCTTTCGTCGGAAACGGCGGCCAGCGATGTGGCAAAAATAGTGGATGTCCCGTGGAAGGGGCCGGAGACGTCGCCGAAAGGCGAACATTGGACTTTCGATTTATTCACCGCCCCGACAATTTCGAGGGACGGGGGGAATTTTATTGCGGCGCTGCCCTGGTTAAAAAAAAGTCAAACGACCGTCAATTTCGAAGTCATTTCCGTGGCCCAAAAATTATATCCGCTGCAACTTTCTGGCTATTTTACGGCGCCGATCGTCGACGGCCTCGCATCGGCGGACGGGGGCTACACCTTTATGCTGCGCGACGGGACGACCCGTGAATCGCTGGTGGTAAAATTGGGGCAAAATCTGGAGCAATATGGCGTGGAGGTTAGGAAATTTGAGGAGAAGGGTGCGGCGGGCGAAACGCAGGGCTACCCCCGACTCACCGTATTCGATCGCAACATCAGCCGGGAAGTCACTCTGACCGCGGCGCCTCAATATTATGACGCGCTTTGGGAAATCAAGTTGCGTTTGAAGGCCGAGGGGAAAGAGATTTTACTGTCTCGGGCCGGCGAAAAATTTTCCGTTGGTGCCGAATGTTACACGTTGGAAAGCGTCGATGCGGAAGGAAAATTGCTTACATTTTCTCAAAAAATTGGAAAGAATACGCAAATTTTTTCCCTACCCGTCGCCGGGGATAAAAATCCACCGCCAAAACATTGATCCACAGGCACCGCTGCGGCCCCCATTTTATCGTTCTCGTCTGGCGGAAAAAGAAAAATTTTTGTGCAAAAATTCGAGTATCTACGGGGCGTAGAGATATTGGGCGTAAGTGAAGTCAATAATAAATTTTAATTTTGTTGACATTTTTAGGAAAATCGCGTTAATGGGGATGGGTTTGTTGAGAATGGACAGAGAGAATGCAGTTTCCCACGATTTTATTAAGCCTTCCTATGCGTATCTGATCGAGAAAAAACGCGACGGAGAAGAATTCACGGACGACGAGATTCGGTTTATTACGAGTTCGATTTTGGACAAAACGATTCCCGAACATCAACTCGCAGCCCTCGCCATGGCCATCTACTTCCAGGGGATGTCGCCCCAGGAAATGGCTGTTTTGACCGAAGAAATGATGCTTACGGGGGAAGTTTTGGATCTGCCACGCATTTCGCGCCCCAAATTGGATCGCTGTGCGACGGGCGGAGTCGGCGATAAAACCGGGCTTGTCCTCATTCCGTTAGCGGCGGCTTGTGGGATTGCCGTGCCGTCGATGATCGGCGAGGAGGAGGGGTTCGTCATCAGCGACCTCGATAAATTGCGTGCCATACCCGGCTTCCAAAGTACCATTCCCCACGACCAGTTTGTAAAACAATTGCAACAAATCGGCTGTGCGGTCATTGACCAGCGCCAAGCCATTACCCCCATTAATACGATTCTTTTCAAGTTGCGCAAAGAGACGGGGACGGTTCCGAGTGTGCCGCTTTTGACGAGTAGTTTACTGAGCAAGAAATTTTCGGAGGGGGCAGACGGCCTTGTGGTGGACGTGAAGTGGGGGAATGGTGCGTATGTGCGCGACGTTGAGAGTGCGATGCAGCTTGGGCGGATGGTGACGCGCGTTGCGAAGTCGATGAATCGCAAGTGTGTGGCGCTTGTGACGGATATGAATCAACCGTTGGGCAGTTGCGTTGGGACGGGTTTAGAGCTTCAGGAGGTTTTGCGGCTTTTGCGGGGCGAGAGTGATCCGGATTTGGACGAGCTCATTTTACGTTTAGGGATGGAGATGGTTCGATTAGCTGGGGTTGCGGGTTCTACGCTTTCGGCGAAGCAGATGGTGCGGAAGCATTTGCAGGACGGCATAGCGCTTGCCAAATTACGGGAGATGATAGCGGCGCAGGAGGGTGACGTGAGTTACATTGACGATCCCGAGAAATTTCCCAAGGCGAAGTACGTCAAGAAGTTACCGGCGGCGAAACGCGGCTATGTACACACGATTCATGCGGGGATGTTGGTGCGTGGGGTACAGATTTTGGCGCGCAAGCGGGACGGATCGATTGACCATGCGGTTGGGGTATCGGAGGTAAAGAAGGTGGGGTACCAGGTCAAGCAGGGGGAAGCGCTGATGATGATTCACTACAATGACGAGATTAATTTGGAATCGGCTTTAGAATTTTTACGTTCGTCGTACCGCCTAGCGCCGAAGCGGCCTGTCCAGAACGATTTAATTGTGGAGCGCGTTGCGTGATGGGTAGGGTTTAGGCGTGGAGGCGACGTTATTTGATCCGCGGCGGCTGCTACTCATTGCGGGGCCGTGTGCATTGGAGTCCGAGGAATTGGTTTTCGAGGTCGCCGGTTATCTGGACAAAATCCGGGAAAATTTCCCCCATATCCAACTCATTTTCAAAACGTCACTGGACAAAGCGAATCGTTCTTCGGTGGGCGGTGGGCGTGGGATTGGGGTGGAGAAGGGGCTTGAAATTTTAAAAAAATTGAAAAAATTTTACCCATTTCCGCTGACAACTGACGTCCATTGGCCGGATCAGGCGGCGGTGATTGGGGAGGTGTGCGACGTGCTACAGGTGCCGGCGTTTTTGTGTCGGCAGACGGATTTATTGCGGGCGGCGGCGGCTACGGGCCGCGTTGTATCGGTGAAAAAGGGGCAATTTTTGTCGCCGCAGGAGATGCGTTATGTGGTTGAGAAGCTGGCGTATTTTGGGGCGAAGGAGGTATGGCCGATTGAGCGCGGGACGACTTTTGGCTACAACAATCTCGTCGTGGACATGCGCAGTTTTTTGGTGATGCGGCGGTTCGCGGCGGTTACGATTTTCGATGCGACGCACAGTGTGCAGTTACCGGGTGCGGGCGGCGGGAAGACGATTGGCGAGCGGGAATTTGTCGAGCATTTGGCGTATGCAGCGGTGGCGGCGGGTGCTAACGGGTTATTTTTCGAGGTACATCCGAGTCCCGACGAGGCGATTTGCGATGCGGCTAACCAGTTGGACGTGCACCATTTTGACGCGGTTATCGGGCGGTGTTTAGAATTTTGGGAGGTCCGAAAAAAGTTAGAAAAAAAGCATAATTTTTATTGACAAAATCGGCGAAATATTTTTCAGTTGAATGTGTGTTATTTTAACGCGGTTATTGGGCAGTGTTTAGAATTTTGGGAGGTCCGAAAAAAGTTAGAAAAAGAGTATGATTTTTATTGACAAGATCGGCGGAATATTTTTCGGTTGAACGTGTGTTATTTTAACGCGGTTATTGGGCAGTGTTTAGAATTTTGGGAAGTCCGGAAAAAATTGGAAAAAGAGTATGATTTTTATTGACAAGATCGGCGGAATGTTTCTACTGGAGACATGAAAGTGGCATCGTCGCTAAAATCGCTGAAAGGGCGCCATCCGGATTGTAAGGTTGTACGTCGGAGGGGGCGTGTGTATATAATTTGTAAAAGTAATCCGCGATTCAAGGCGCGCCAGGGGTAGGGGAGCGGTTATGAAGAAGGGTATTCATCCAGATTTTCGGCCGGTGTGTTTTATTGATGTTTCGACGAAGAAGAAATTTTTGACTGTTTCGACTTTGCGTTCGAAGCAGAAGGAGGTCATTGACGGTGTGGAATATGATGTTATTTATCGCGATGTGACGTCGGACTCGCATCCCGCTTATACCGGTGAGAAGCGTTTCGTCGATACTGCGGGTCGCGTTGAAAAATTTCAATCGAAATTTAAAAGAATTAGAAAATAATTTTACTCATGTGATTTTTTACGGAAAAACAGGACGATGTTGATCATTCTTTGGTTGGTGGTGTTATTAATCGAGGACGTCGATGCCAGGTAAAATTTTACCTTCGAGGAATTCGAGGCTGGCGCCGCCACCGGTGCTGATGAACGTAACATCATTTCCATGGCCACTTTTATTAACCGCTTTTATGGAGTCTCCGCCGCCGATAATCGAGATTGCTTCTCGGTTTTTTGCGATTGCTTCGGCGATTGCAAAAGTACCTTTGGCTGCGTCTTTAATTTCGAAAATACCCATGGGGCCGTTGAGAAGGATTGTTTTGGAATTTTGGATCGTTTCGGAAAATAGCGCCACACTTTTTGGACCAATGTCGATGCCACTCATATTCGCGGGGATGTCGGGGCCGACAACCTGGGCCACTCCTATAGCACGAGCACCAAAATCAATGCGATCGGTTGCAATGGAGTCAATCGGTAACAATAAATTGACATTTTTTTGCTGAGCTTTTTGCATAGCCGCCCGCGCAATGTCGATTTTGTCGGGTTCCACGAGACTGTTGCCCACGGTGTGCCCTCGCGCCAATAAAAATGTGTAGGCCATGGCACCGCCGATAATCATGTTGTCGGCCTTGTCGAGCAGGGCGTCGATGACAGAAATTTTGTCGCTGACTTTCGCCCCGCCCAAAATGACCGTGAACGGGCGCTTGGGGTTAGCCGTTTTTTCTCCGAGGAATTGCAATTCCCGCTCGATCAAAAATCCGGCGACTTTCGGTGAAAGAAATTTCGCGATTCCGGCCGTAGACGCATGAGCTCTGTGTGCGCACCCAAATGCGTCGTTGACGTAGGTATCGGCGAGAGCGGCTAATTTTTTTGAAAAAATTTCGTCGTTATCGGTTTCCTCTTTGTAAAATCGGACGTTTTCCAGAAGCGCGACCGTACCATTTTCCAATGCCTCGACAGCTCCTTGAACTTCCGGGCCGATGCAGTCCGGTAGAAACAGAACGGGTCGCTGGAGTAATTCCGATAAAATTTTTGCGACGGGTGCCAATGAATATTGGGGATCTTTTTTTCCCTTTGGGCGGCCCAAGTGGGATGCCAAAATCACTTTAGCGCCGTGATCGACGAGGTACTGGATGGTTGGCAGCGCGGCGGTGATGCGTGTTATATCCGAAACCTGGCCATTTTCATCGAGTGGAACATTAAAATCCACTCGCACGAACATCCGGCGCCCCGTCAAATCGATATCCCTTACCGTTTTCACACGCTCTATAATACTATTATTTCTGAAAATTCAAGCTTGAAAAGCGAATTATTCGACCAATGGTTTTATAAGTCGGGTGGAAACAGTGGGTTCTCTGGTTGAGTAGGAACCACTTGGAACGGTGTGGGCTCTGATAATCTTGGAAACTGTTGGGCAATGGGTAAGCTATTCCTCCGTTGCGTTGGGATCGGCGTCAGGATTGGTTTCCTTGTCTTTCTTCCTCAATTTGGCGTACCGCTCTTTGCATCTCCTTTCGTTACGATTAGGCAATTTTTTTGCAACTTCTTTCCAATTACGTCCGAATTTTCTTACTGCTTTCCGTAATGAAGCATCCTCCTCCGGAATCCATTTACGCCATTCGCACGCTTCAATAAAGGCGTCAGGATTGGTTTCCTTGTCTTTCTTCCTCAATTTGGCGTACCGCTGTCTGCATGCATCTGGAGTAATCCTAGGAAAAATTTTTTTAACTTTTTTTGCAACTTTTTTCCAATTACGTCCGATTTTTTTTACTGCTCGCGATAGTAAATCATCCTCCCCTGGAGTCCATTTGTAGCATTCGCGCGATTCAAAGTCAGGATTGTTTTTTTTCAGCAATCTGAAGTACCGAGTTTTGCATGCCATTGGAGTATGTCTCCCCTCTAAGCACAATGCAACTTCTTCCCAGTTACGTCCGTGTTTTTTTACTGCTTGCGATAGTAAATCATCCTCCTCCGGAGTCCATGACTCAAGATGCTGTTTATCTTCTTGATTTTTCGGGAACAATTTATTATGCCAACGACATTGGCATGCCGGTACAGAAAGATTGAGTTCATTTGCAATCTCTAGCCAGCTTTTCTCTTCGACTTCTATTAACTCGCGAAGTCTTTTATCCTCCTCCGGAGTCCATTTATGCCGTTCATAAAGTTTGGCAGGAGCAGCGCGAGCAGGTTCTTCCGTTGCGTTGGGATCGGCGTCAGGATTGGTTTCTTTGGTTTTTTTCATCAATCTGAGGTACTGACTTTCGCATGCAATTGGAGTATGTCTCCTCTCTAAGCACAATGCAACTTCTTCCCATTTACGTCCGTGTTTTTTTACTGCTTGCGATAGTAAATCATCCTCCTCCGAAGTCCATGGATTATGATGCCGTTTATTTTCAGGGGACAATTCATTCCAACGATTTCGGCATGCCGACACAGGATAACCGATTTCTTCTGCAGCGGCTTTCAATTTTTCATCTTTGTTTCTTTTTGGCTTGCCGTTTCTCATTGACTTGATAAGGATTTGATCCTTCTCCGGAGTCCATTTATATCGTTCGTCATGGGCAGCGCGGGCAGGTATAGGCGGCGGTGGAATGACCGGAAATGGAGGGGGATTTTGATCCGCTTTCTTTGTTAAAAAGGCAAGAGAATCTGTGCTAAATCTATCACCAAAGCCAAAGCCGTCAAAAGAATCTAATCCGGATCTATCACCAAAATCAGAGTCGGCAAGAAGAACCAAACCAGACCCATTATCAGAGCAGGGAAAAAAATCCAAGTCAAATCTATTGCCAAAGTCGGTAATAGGCTCAGGAGCAAATTCATTGAGTGAAGAAGACTCGTCGGATGCAGCGGCTGCAGATGTGTCTGGCTTCAGAAAGGAAGCCGGACCAAATTCGCTTACAGAATCGCGAGCGAAAAAACCACTGGCGAACGAAAAGTTCACTAATAATGTGCTCGAAATGAACGTAATAATATGAGACTTTTTCATAATGCTTGTCAAGAAAAATTTTGAAAATTTTTGTCCCCCAACCACTCGCCATAAAAAGAATAAGAAAAAATTTGCCCAGCTAAAAAATGATACTATGAAACGATGCATATTAAATGTTTTTACCATGAGTACCCAAACCCATCACCCCAATATTCCCCCCGGAGACAACCAAATTTCGTCGCCCGAAAATAGCCAAATTACAGGAAATATTCCCTCGGATTCCCAAAATGCCCAGGATCTATCCCCGGTAAACGCGGAAATCCCCCCCAGTATCGCCGCCGATAGCCTCCAAAATGACCTCCAACAACTCAGAGAACAACTCCTCATCGCCCAAGCCGATTTCGACAACTTCCGCAAGCGCTCCGTCCGCGACCAGGAGGATATTCGCCGATTCGCCTGCGCCGCCCTGATCGAAGAACTACTCCCCATCCTCGATAACTTCGAAATTGGTTTAAAATCTGTAAAAATTGACGCCAATACGCGCTCGGGGTTTCAAATGATTTTTACTCAACTGCAAACGCTACTCTCCGCAAAGGGCCTCAGGGAAATTAGTGCGACTGGCGTGCCTTTCGACCCCCTGCAGCAGGAAGCCGTCGCCTATGTCGATCACCAAACGGTCCCCCAGGAATACGTCGTCGAAACCGTCCGCAAAGGCTATTTACTCCACGATCGCCTCCTGCGCCCAGCCGCCGTCGTCGTCTCCAAGGGGAGGGCTCCGGAAGAAAATTTGCAGGAACCGTCGGAGGAAAAATAAATGGCGAAACCCGATTATTACGAGGTATTGGGGGTCGATAAAAATGCGTCGCCCGAGGAAATCAAGAAGGCTTATCGTAAAATGGCTGTAAAATATCATCCCGATAAAAATCAGGGGGATAAGTCGGCCGAAGAGAAATTTAAGCAGGCCTCCGAGGCCTACGAGGTCCTCAAAGATGAGCAAAAACGCGCCACCTACGACCAATACGGCCATAGCGCTTTTGATCCCAGGGGCAGCGGATTTCAAGGGGGGCGCTCGGGCGGCGGCGGCGGTGGGTTTCACGATCCCTTTGACATCTTCCGCGAGGCTTTTGGCGAAGGAGGTGGGATTTTTGGGGACCTTTTCGGCGGGGGTGCTCGGCAGCGTTCCGCTAAACAGGACGGCGCCGATTTGCGCTACGATCTCGAAATTACACTCCACGAAGCCTTTACGGGGGTCGAAAAAACATTGCGCTACGACCGCCACGTTTCCTGTTCCCATTGCGGCGGCAGTGGTGCCGAAAAAGGTTCCAAGGCGATTGCCTGTGCGACTTGTAAAGGAACGGGGGTTTTGACGATGTCCCAGGGATTTTTTTCGATGCGGCAGACGTGTCCCGATTGTCAGGGGGCGGGGACGAAAATCGCCCATCCCTGTCGCGCTTGTGCGGGTATGGGTTGCATTGTCGATTCGACGAAAACAAAAATACAAATCCCTGCCGGCGTTGCCCACGGTATGAAGTTACGCCTTGGTGGTTTTGGGGAAGCGGGGAGTCGTGGTGGTCGTGGTGGCGATCTATTTGTGGTAGTTTTTATTAGAACGGACAAGCAGTTTGAGCGCGATGGCGACAACCTCCACTGCACCCTTTCTGTTCCTTTTCCGCTAGCGGTGCTTGGCGGCGAGATTAGCATCAAAACCATTGACACGGAGGCGGTTTTACAGATTCCTGCTGGGACGCAGCCCAATGCGATTTTACGCATGCGGGGCTATGGTATGCCGAATTTTTCGACTGCTAAGCGTGGCGATCAGCTTGTCCACATTGAGGTTGAGGTTCCCAAAAAGTTGACATCGGAGCAGCGGGCGAAGCTGGAGGCCTTTGCGATTTCCCTCGACGAGAATAGTAAATCCTGGTTCTCGAAATTTAAAGATAGTTTCAAATAAAACGCTATTTTACGGCCTATTTCCTGGATAATTTCAAAAAAAACATTATTTTATGATTTATTTCTTGACATCGCACTCGGATTGAACCTTATCCAACTCCGGATCGATCACGTCGAGGAATTCCCGGAATTCGGGATTATTTTCGCTGTGCCGCTCGCAAATTTCCTTGGCATGCGCTAAAACACGTAAAGCCCGCTTGGGCCGCTCGTTTTCATAGTAACATTTCCCCGCAGAAAATAATATGGAAGGATTGTCCGGAAAAATGTTGAGAATGAAATCGTAAAGCCGCGACCCCATGTCGATGTTTAGGGTCGATAGCGACTCGGCCAGGCGTAAATAAGCGTAGGGATTGGGTATGTTCCGCGGCGATAGCAGGATCAAAAATTGAAATAATTTGGCCGCATCCGCCGCCTTACCCGCCGCCATGAAAGTCTCGGCAAAATCGCCCAAAATTTGAATGTCATTTTCGCTGACTTCGGTGAGTACCCGCTGCAAATTTTGATCCTCCGCCTGCGTAAACAAACGATCCAAAACTACCGCACACCCAGGATCCGTGCAATATAACTCGAGCGCCGCCTTGTACAACATGCCCAAAAATGGCATGCCATTTTGCCCACTCAACGGCGTCAAACCAAGCTCGTTTTTGGATATTTCCTGCGTCAAAATTTCGAGCTTTTTGCAAAATTGATCTATTTTTCCACTCATATCCATAAACCCAAAATTTAAAAATTTTTCCAAACTTGCAAAGCTTATTCTGTTATCCTCCGGTAAAAAATAAGCAAAATTGGCGATTTTAGAGAAAATTACTTATGGGTTGAGGCGCTAAAATCGAACGCGCCGGTTGCCCCTCCCCTATGCCTTCATTCTTGAAAAATATTTCATCTTTGTCAAATTTTTTTTACGGTCAATATTTTTCTGCCGCAGATATGAGATCAACACTGATCATTTGGAAGGCCAATCGCCAAAAGGGTGCGTGAATTATTTTTCCGTCATTCCTCAATGTGAAATAAATTTTTCAATTTTTCTCGCGTTTCTACCGGCAATTGGTGGAAATTCGCCGTGTTCCGAATGCCTTGCGGCGCCGTGCTCCGGGATTCCATTAGCTTGCCATCCGCCGTAGCCGAAATAATTGGCGCGCTATCCCCAAAAATACCATCTTCAGCCGCCGTTTCCCTAGCACAAAAGCCACTTTTATTCCCCTCGGCTGCGGCCCCTAAATGACCTTTCATAGCCCTCAGTAGCCCAATAATCTGGTCGATGGAGCGCTCCTGGCGAGCTTCGATGGCACGGAATAACGCCAGCTGAAAGGATACCTCCGGCGCATAACCACCGCGTACCCCGTCCCGAGCTGCAACGATTATGTCGAGAAATTTCAGCGTCTGAGCGATCTCACTGGCATCGGTCAACGTCCCTAAACGGGCATGGAGCTGCTTCCCAATATCCGATAAAATCCCCCAAAAATTACAGTGGCCGAAACCCTCCGACCGGCGAATAATACCTGCGTAATCGGCGTTTTCGACGCAATCAATGAGCGCCGCGACCTCTTTGGCGGGAATTAATCCGTAGGCTTTGATGACGTCATCTTCCCTGACCCCATTGCCCCCAAAGGAAGCCATTTGCTCAAAAATTGACTGGGCATCCCGCATCCCACCATCGGCAATCCGCGCAATCGCTTCCAACGCTAGCGGCTCCACTCGGATGTTTTCCTCCTGCGCAATCCATCGCAATTTTTCCACAATCGTCGCCTCCGCAATCGGCCTAAATTCGAAGCGTTGGCAGCGCGAAATAATAGTTGGGGCGATTTTATGGGCTTCGGTTGTCGCGAAAATAAATTTTACGTGAATCGGGGGCTCTTCCAGAGTCTTGAGGAGGGCGTTGAACGCCGATTGGGAGAGCATGTGCACTTCGTCGATGATGTAAATTTTGAAGCGGCAAGCGGTCGGTGTGTACTGGCATTCTTCGCGCAGGCTGCGGATTTGGTCCACCGAATTATTCGAAGCGCCATCGATCTCGATGACATCCATGCAATGGCCTTCGAAAATCGAGCGGCAGGGTTCTGCGTTGGGGTCGGCGTTGATATCGGGGTATTCTGGGGCGTTGAGCGCCATCGCCAATAGGCGCGCCGTCGACGTCTTACCGGTCCCCCGCGGCCCGATGAATAGGAATGCGTGGGCGATTTTGTTTAAACGGATTGCATTTTCGAGGGTTTTGGTGATTGCCTCTTGGCCGGCGAGTTCGCTGAAACGCCTCGGACGCCAGCGCCGCGCCATGACTAAATAATGTTCTTGCATGCCCCAAAATTAGTTATCCGGTGCGCTTTGCACAAGATTTATTTGATTTTGTAAAATTTGTCTTAAAAATTACCCAAATATCTGGTATTGCATAATGCGTTTCATTTGATACGGTGGGAAAAATCGGAATTGTAATGTTATTTAGGGTTTTGGCGATAGTATGTTTATGTTCGTTGGCCGCTTGTCGTCGGGAACGGGTCGCGTCGGTCGAAAATCCCGCAGAAAGTATGGCCACGGCCCGAAAATATATCGGCGAAAATCGCCCCCAAGAAGCTATAAAAATATTGGAAAAATGCCTCAGCAACGGCGATAATACGTCCGAAGCCGCGGAGTTACTCGCTGCCGCATATTTACTGGCCGGCGACGGTGAGTTGGCTGCGTTTTACTTCGAACAGGCCGCGAGTTCGTCGGAGTTGAAATACTATTGCTACCTGAAAGCCGCCGAAATTCACGAACAATTGAAAGATTTTTCGCGAGCCGCCCTCTGCTACCGCTGCTATCTGGACGCCCTGCCCGAGGACGATGAAATTCAGGTGAGGTATGCGGAGGTACTCGTGCGCGACGGCCAAAGGAAAAAGGCGCTGGCCATTTTAGTGCGCCACGCCCAGGATCATGTCGCCGTCCATAGCCGCATTGCGGGACTTTTTTTCGCCTTCGGCAATTACATTCAGGCGCGCAATTGGTATTTATCGGCGCTCCGGTGCGAGAAAAATAATCCTGTGGCGCTCGAAGGCCTTTGGCGTGTCAGTTTACTGCTGCGGGATTGGGAAGCGTTGCGGGAAGTGGGCGCGACTTTACTGGAAGTGGGCGTGAAATTTGTCGGTGGGGTGGGTATCGCCGACTTCGTGGAGAAACTGAAAGTGAAACAGCGGACTTTAGCGGTCCTGCGCAGCGCGGAATTCCGCTCCGATAGAATCATTTTGCCGATGTTTTCCAGCGAATCCAGCGAATCCAGCGAACAAACGGCCTCCAATAATAATACTCCGCCGCCGCCGCCAGCCCCCCAACAAACCCCTCCGATACCCCCAAAAACCGATAAAGACGAAAAAATGGAAAGAATGGAAAATTGGCGTACCGAATTGAAGGAGGCGAAGGGGCGGGGCGATTTCGATGGGGCGGTCGCCGTGCTCTGGAAAATTTTGGGCGCAGATAGTAAGAATGCCGACGCCTGGGTCGATCTAACGGATTGCCTTTTGAAAATAAATAAATACGATATCGCCGAAATGGCCGTCCAGGAAGCGATTAAATTTTCTCCAAAGCGCGTCGATCTCCATTTGACTTACTTGGATATCGTCCTCCGAACCCGCAATAGTACGGATTATATGCATATTTTGCGGGAGGAAAAACGCAAATTCCCCGGGAACGCGGAGGTGCGATTGCTATGGGCGCGGGCCCAGGAAATTTACAAAGAAGATGCGGTGGGCGCAAAGCGTTCCTATGAAAAATTTTTACAATTGGCGCCCCAAGGACATCCGGAAATCTCGAAAATTAAACACCTATTGGAGGTTTACGGTTCGAAGGAGTAGGGGGAAATGTAAAAAGGAGAAAATATGATGGGAAGTGACAGGGAGCGGGAAAGGCATCGGCGGCGGATTCGCCTCGTTAAACGTTTATTGCGACACATGCCCCGGAGAGGAAATCTCCACCGCTATCCCATTTTGCGGTGCTTCGAACGGCAAGCGCGGCAACGGGGTTATTTGTGGTCATTTCGGGTACGGGAAGCGGTCCCGGCGCTCTACGTGGGGTGGATGCTGACGCTGACGCCCATCCTATCGCTACACATCTTTGTCGCCTGTCTGTTATCATTTTTTTTCCGCGCAAATATTATGATTGTTGTGCTGCTTCAATTTGTATCGATGCCGTGGACGGTACCGATTTTATGGTATGCGGACTACAAAGTGGGGACATTTTTTGTGGATGTACTGGGGACGCCGGAGGTGGAGACGATTCGGCGGTCTTACGCGCAAATGAGTTTTAAAGGGATTAGCGATTTAGTTACGCATGGGGAGCAGTGGGTGCGTTGGTTTTTCACGACGACGTTGGGTGCTATTGTTTTGGGGATGTTTTTGGGGCACATTAGTGCGGCGATTTACCGTTATTTGGCGAAGCGTTCCTAGCGGGCGTGCTGTGAAAAAAATCGCAAAAATAGATTGACAAACCGCGAAAGAAATACGAAATTGGGCGCGTTGGTTTTTCCCAACGACGTTGGGTGCTATTGTTTTGGGGATGTTTTTGGGACACATTAGTGCGGCGATTTACCGTTATTTGGCGAAGCGTTCCTAGCGGGCGCGCTGTGAAAAAAATCGCAAAAATAGATTGACAAACCGCAAAAAAAGCCCAGAAATGAATTCGCCGGGGGATTAGCTCAGTCGGTTAGAGCACTTGCTTCACACGCAAGGGGCCGGTGGTTCGAGTCCACTATCTCCCACCAAAGTTTATGCCCACAATGCTAAATCAGTCCCTCGTATGCGCCAACAGTGGCGCGGGAGTGCTGATGGGGTTCGGGCCTTTATTTTCAGTTCAATCCAGCATATTTTGGATGGAGCGCTTGTACCATTGGCCGTATTTGTCGGAAAAATATAGGCTGCGTTTGCCGACTTTCTCCAGACGTATTTTCGGGTGGTCATTCAGCAGGGCTCCGATGCAAAAACGCCTATTATCGGTGATGATGTAAGCCGTCCCATCTTCGTGGCGCTGGATCGTATCGATGTGCAGGGCGAGTAGCGCGTCGCGGATTTTTTCCTGTTGTACGAGCAATGGGTCTCGGTAGAGGTGTTTCGGCTTACGTTTTGGCGGGAGTTCTTCGCTTGTTTTGATGGGTTGCGAACGATTTTCGGGTATACTTTCTTTATTGTAAAATTTTTTATAAAAAAATGTAATTGCTAAATAGAAAAATACTGCGGCGACGGAGCTTTTAATGAGGAAGACGGTCACATTTTGGATCAGAGATGCGGGTAAATTAATGGAAATAATTTTGTTAAAACCGGAGTTACACATTTGGTACAGCGATGAAAAAGTGGTCGCAAATTTTTCCTTTGCGATGGCGCAGCAATCTTTAAAAAAACATAAATTTTTTATAAAAAAACTGCCCAAATAATTCAATATTTTTACGGGGAATAGGGCGATGTGGAATGCTCCGGTGGCTAGGAGGCGGCATATTTTGAGGCAATTTTTTCCCAGCCACAAGCAAAAATTAAGTAGGGATCCGTAGATGTTTTCGGCGAGCGATGCCAGCGTATTGAAGCAGAAATTGATCGATTTCAGCGGCGCTCCGCAGAGAAATTTGAGTAATTTGTAGGGAGCCGTGAGGACGGATTCGGCGGCGATGAGGCAGTAGCCGGGGAGGTGCTTCAGCGATTGTAAAAATGTCGATCGAGATTCTCGGTGAATTGTAAAATTAATGGTCGGTTTTTGAATATTTTTTTGCAACATTTCGATGCGTTGCCCGTAGTTACACTGCCGCTGCCCAGCGCAATTTTGGCTCGAAATGGGAGCATTTTGTGGACCATCATTGCCGCTTTGGACGCCCTTTGGACTGCTGTCGACCGCTTTCGATTGGCCTTGTTTGGCACTGTAATCGACCGTAATGCAGGAGGAATCCGGCTTCGTCAGCGTCTCTTTGTAGCCCTCAGATAAAAACGCCGCCCCCGTGGATGGAGATTCGTCCGGCGAATCCGAAACTTTTTCCGCCCCATCTTCCAAAATAAAAACCCCTTCGGATCTCTTTTTGTCAGCTACCCGGCGCCTTAAACCGTCAAATATTAAACTCATACCCGCCTCAGTTGGTTGATGTCCTTCAGCGCACGCCTAACGTCGCAAAGACGTACCTTTGTGGAATAGTCGATGAATGCCGAAATGAGCGCCTTGTCGCAAATGTTGTTGATGACCCGGGGAATCCCTCGGCTGGCAATGTAAATTTTTCGTAATGCAAAAAAGGAAAACATGGGGATCCGTTCCCGCCTTATCTGGAATTTTTTCTCCGAAGGCTCTTCCTCCTTCGCCAAATTAATCCGGTGGGAAATGTAATTTTTCGTATCCAGGAAACTCAGGGGCTTCAGGTCGTGGTAAACCGAAATACGCTGCCGCAATTGCCGCATACACGTTTTTCGCAATTTTTCTTTGAGTTCCGGCTGCCCGACGAGGATAATATGGAGTAATTTTTCGTCGTCGCGCTCGATGTTCGATAGCAAGCGGACCGTCTCCAAACTGCTAAAGTCCAAATTCTGTGACTCGTCGATGATCAATACCGTGCGTTTCCCGCCGGAACGCTCCCGGCGTAATTTTTCCGTAATTTTGTCGCGCATTTCCTCGATGGATTCGCTGGGGTCAGTCGGGATGTCTAGGCGCAGGCAAATGGCGTTGAGTAGCTGGCGTTCGTCTTGGGGCGGAATGGAAAGCGAAATAATGATGTACTCCAGCGGGTTTAATTCCCGGATCAGCGCGTTGCAAAGCGTCGTTTTCCCACACCCCACTTCCCCCGTAATCACCGTAAATCCGTCGCAATTCTCGATGCCGTATTGTAAAAGCGCGAAGGCAGTCGTGTACTGGGGGCTCATGTAGAGGACGTTGTTGTCGCTCTTAATGGTGAATGGTTTTTGTTTAAGTTTGAAAAAATCGAGGTACATAATTACTTTCCTACGCTAACATTTTGTAAACGCCAGATGTCGCGGGCGTACTCGTTTATGGTGCGATCGCTCGAGAATTTCCCCATGAGCGCCGTGTTAAGGATCGCCATTTTTGCCCAGAGCGGGCGGTTACGGTAGGCATCATTGGCGCGTTCGTGGGCTTGGGAGTAGGCGTTATAATCGGCGAGGACGAAGAATGGGTCATGGTGGATCAGGTTTTCGGCGATTTCGCGCATTGGATTTTCTCCATTTTGGGTGGCGAAAAAATCGGAGCGCATCCAATCCAGGACCGCCTTCAATTCCTCGTCGCTGGCGTAGTAATCGTGGGGGTTATAGCCGGTATTTTTAAGGGCTGTAATTTCCTGTTCCGTGTTGCCGAAAATGAAAATATTATCTTCGCCGACTTCCTCCAAAATTTCCACATTAGCGCCGTCGAGGGTCCCGATGGTACAGGCGCCGTTGAGGGCGAGTTTCATATTGCCGGTGCCCGAAGCCTCCTTACCAGCCGTCGAAATTTGCTCCGAAAGGTCCGCTGCGGGGATAATTTTTTCGGCGATCGATACGCAGTAATTGGGGATAAAGGCGACCTTTAATTTGCCGCGAATCTCTTGGCTATTATTGATAAAATGGGCGGCCAGGTTAATGGCGTGGATAATTTTTTTTGCCATTTGGTAACCGGGCGCGGCCTTTGCGCCGAAAATGAACGTGCGCGGATGGATCGCGGGATTGTCGGGGTTTTTGGAGATGCGGCGGAAAAGGGAAAGGATGTGAAGGAGGTTGAGATGCTGCCGTTTGTACTCGTGGAGCCGCTTAATTTGGACGTCAAATAGGGCGTCCGGATCGATCTCGAGCCCCAGATTATCGCCGATAAATTCCGCCAAATGGACCTTGTTATCGCGCTTAATCGCCATGAATTGCTCCTGAAAATCCCTATTATCCGCAAATTTGATCAGTTGGTTGAGTTGGCTGAGATCCGTTACCCAACCCGTCCCGATCTTCGAATCGATGAGCGCCGATAGTTTAGGATTGCAGAGTTTGAGCCAGCGGCGGGGGGTAATGCCGTTAGTTTTGTTATTGAAACGCGTCGGGTAAAGGGCGTGGAAGTCAGGAAATAACTGGGATTTGAGGAGTTCCGAGTGCATGTGGGCGACGCCGTTGACCGAGTGACTCCCCACTACCGCCAAATGCGCCATCCGAATAACCGGATTTTCGCCGTCGCTGATGATCGATAATTGGCGCTTTTTTTCGTTGTCCTGAGGCCATTTATCCCCCACTTCGTCCGCTAAAAATCGCCGGTTAATCTCGCAAATGATCTGGTAATGGCGCGGCAAAACCCTCTGGAAAAGGGCGACCGTCCACGTTTCGAGGGCTTCGGGGAGTAGGGTATGGTTGGTGTAGGCGAAGATCTCCCGGCACATCTCCCACGCCACTTCCCACGCCATCCGCTCTTCGTCAACAAAAATGCGCATCAACTCTACAATGGCGATAGTCGGGTGCGTATCGTTGAGTTGAATGGCGGTCGTTTGTGTAAAATGGGTCCAATCGGCGTGTAAATTTTTATGGCGCCGGATAATATCACGGATCGAGCACGCGACGAAAAAATATTGCTGCACCAAACGCAACTCCTTCCCCTGTTCCGTCGAATCGTTAGGGTAGAGGATTTTGGAGATCGTTTCCGTATTGACCTTATCGTAGACGGCCTGGATGTAGTCGCCGCGATTAAATTCTTCGAGGCCGAATTCTTCGGTGGAACGGGCTTCCCAGAGGCGGAGGAAATTGACTGTTTCTGCGCCGTAGCCGACGATGGGGATATCCCAGGGGACGCCCACGATATCTCTGGTATTTTCCCAGACGGGGACCCAATCGCCGTGTTCGTCGTAGTGGTTACTGACGGTGCCGTACAATTTGATGCGTTGGGCATTTTCTGGGCGGGAGATTTGCCACGGGTTGCGCCCCAGGATCATCCATTTATCGGGGCACTCCATTTGTTTACCGTTGGAAAGTTCTTGGCGAAATAGGCCAAATTCGTAGTGAATTCCGTAGCCGATTGCTGGGTAATTGAGGGTTGCGAGGGAGTCGAGGAAGCAGGAGGCTAGGCGTCCGAGGCCGCCGTTCCCGAGGCTCAGGTCGTGCCCTTCCGTAAAAAGTTTGTCAAGATTTTGGCCCAATGCGTGGAGGGCGGCTTGTGTTTCTTCGAAGAGATTTGCGTTATACAGGTTATTTTTGAGGAGGCTTCCGGGCAGGTACTCCAGGGAGAGGTAGTAGAGGCGTCGCACATTGGGTTTATGTTGGGAGCGTTGGGTTTTGATGTAGCGCTGGAGGATTTTATCGCGGACGGCGTAGCAAGTAGCGAGCCACCAATCGTGGGGGGTAGCTGAGGAAGGTTCGCGGGCGAGGGTACATTCCAGGCGATGGAGGATAATTTGTTGCATTTCCTGGGCTGTTCCCTGGACGAAGCATTCTATTTTGGAAGGGTTTTGTTGGGCACAACAGGCATGATTGCAGCAGGATTGCTCTATGATTTTTGGAGAGTGCTCAACCGTCGATTTTAATTTTTTTAACTTTCCCATATATCCTGGCAGTCCTTGTATTAAATTTTTTAGTTTTGCCAACAAAAATTTTGTATTGATAATTTTTGGTGGGGCACAGTTAATAATTTTTTGTAATATGCGTGTAAAATATTTTATTTTGTGGGTTATTTTAGGCACAGGGTTTAGTGGGATTGAGGGGCGATCTTTCGGTTTAGGCAGGCGCCGGCGGAGTATTATTTTGGCCCGAGGGAATGAGGAAGTTAGGATTCATAGAGGTAAAAAAATTAGCATTCATGAAGGTGAAAACAGTAAAAATCCGATCGAAGCGGAGCAATCTCTCGGTTTACAGAAAAATTCGTTCGGAGCGAAGCGGTCTCTGAGTTTGCAGAAAAATCCGATCGAGTCAGTGATGATTGTCACCAAACACCGCCGCGATTTTGAGTATTTATCAGGCGTTATTCATGCTTTGCGAGGGGGCACCTATGCGCCGAATCGGGTAGCGGACGGCAAGGAACAGCGCTATATTATTCGCGGGAGCGGCGAAGGCGGAGAGGAAAAGTTGAGCGGAGTTTACGCCGTCGTCGTACTTGGGGAGTCGCTGCGGAATTGGATGGGCCACGCGACCCTGACCCTGGAATACCTCCGCTGCGGTTCACTGAAACGCCAAATATTATGCATACCACTCGACGCCCGGGACGTCGCCGATGACCGGCAGATCTTCATTTTTTTAGATCCTTCACCCAAAAATAAGCGGAAATTTCTCGCGTGGAAAGTAACAATCGACGACAATAAACGCAGTATTCAACACACTAAAGCCAGCCTTTCCTGGGAAATTTTTGTAAAAAATCGCTGATAAAAATGTTCAAAGATCGCGTCGACACAGAAAATGGCACAGAAAATAACCGCGAAAATAAAAAATTAGTCCGGCAATAAAAGACAAGATCAAAGGAATTTTGGAGCGGAATAGGCCGTTGACATTTTTTAAAAAACAACAATAAATGGCTGCGGATATGTTTGTGTGCAAGTCGAGAATCTTGATCGAGTACCTGGGGAAATTTCTCCTGCTAGAGCGCCAATTCGGCGATAAAACGATGTTTATTTTGCCCGGCGGCAAGGTGGAGCCCTTCGACGAAACCCAAAGCGAGGTGGTCCGCAAACTCAGCGGCAACGGCGAAGAATGTAACGGCGACGACGTCCTCCTCAATGCCATTCGCCGCGAAGTTTACGAGGAATTGAAAATTAATTTACCACCCATTATCGACTATTTTTGTAGTAGTTTTTTCGTCAATACCCAGAAAGAACAGGTGATTGACGTCGTTTTTTACGCAAAATTAACGGAACGGCCCGAGATTATCGTCGACGGTGCGGAGGTAAAATCTTTTGCGTGGATGGACCAAAAGGAGATCCTGGATTCGAAGCAAGTCCACGACTGGTTGAAAAAAAATCTCAAAATTTTCGATAAAATTTATTAAATATTGCCCGATTTTTTATTTTTTTAGCGTGTGGAAATCCGGCGATACGCGGTTATTTTTGATGGGCTCGTCCCAGGGGATGTCCCGCAAATCCGGTACTTTTTCGAATAGCGTGATCATGCTTTCGTCCGGGAAAATCTCTGTAAATTCAACGGATTCGTGGCGTTCTTCAAAAGTGGAATCCAGAAAATAAGCGTACCTGAACGTTCTGCGAAGGAGGTAGTAAAGATTAGTGCGATTTTTAGGGGTGAGGGGTAAATTTTGGTCGAGGAGAAACGCCTTTTCGCGACTCATCTCCGGTATCAGCTGCGAAATTTTACCGACAATATTCCTCGCCGTTCGGACATTGAGACTGAAACACAGCGGCACTCGACTGCGCATGTCCTCCGGAATGGGAATATTTTTGGGGGATCTCCTGACTTCAATGATGAAAACGCCCTCCAGCGGGTATCTGGCCTGTTTGTAGGCGAGGCTTTCCCGGCCCATGATCAGAAAATAAGCCATTTCTTCGCGTTCCAGGGCTTTATTTATTATTTTATGGTCTTTCGGCATAATGGTTTGACAAAAATCTGGGAAATTTATCATGACAATTCATAAAATTTTGTATAGAAAAAAGTTCCGCGGGCCGCATTTTTTCGAAAAAATAATAGGTTTGTTAGGGAAATAAAAATTTTTCTTTTTTTTGCGATAAAATGCTTGACAAAGGTATTGGGATCGACTACATTAATGGTCAATATTGGGAATATTGCGTGCGTTGTTTGGAACAAGTGCGGGGTATTTCTGATAAAGAAAAAGGAATACAGAATGAATAAATTATTAACAATAACAAGTGGTTTGTTGGTGGCGGGGAGCGCCGTAGCGGAGTTCACACCACCCACATTGAACGTCGATGGCAAGGTAAAATTTGACACGGCATATGTTTCGGAGGGCCGCCGCCAATTGGACCAGCATTTTGCGCCGAGCGCGGAAGTTGGGGTACCTTTGTTTGACAACGCCGGGGAATTTTACGTTGGTTTGGACGCTTATTTAAAGGTGAATCACAAGAAGGGGAGTGATGTAGCGAGTGCGAATAAAATTTCGCCCTACGTAGGGTTTTCCTATGACATTACGGACATATTCACGCTCGATTTGTGGTACACGCTCAATCGCCTTGATTCGAAGCCGGAGATTAGGAATGTCGGTGGCCAATACATCGCCTCGGTGTTTTCAAATAACAATGTTGATAGCGTAGCGGATCGCGGTGATGGTGCGTTGATGGCAGTTGCTGATTTTTGGTCGAATGGTGGTAATAACGGATTGCTTGATCTATACCAGGCTGGAAATGGAAACGATATGAATGCGGCGGTGAATTTGCTAAGTTTTCAACGATCGCCCATCGGGAAGCGGCAGAGCCACGAAATTTCCTTCGGAATTATGGCGGATGTGTTACTCGACCCAGCGCTCTATTTTTCCTACGATTTCACTCAGAAAAAAGCGAATGTCGAAGGAACGATCGGCCATACTTTTGATCTCGGCTCCGTCGGCGCTAACGGTTTCGCCATCGATTTGGGCGCGAAACTCGGTTATACTCGTGTCAAAAAACCTTTTGGCCTCGATTCTAAAACCAAAGTTTTGCACGTCTGGGAAGATAAAAGTGTGAATCCAGCTGTGCTGAAACACGAGTTGGGCGATCTGTTCAATAAGAAAAGTTGGTTTTATATGGGCGCGAATGCCGACCTCGTCTATGCTTTCAATGAGCACGCGAAGGCGCGCGCCGGTGTCGCGTTTTCTTATAATAGCGCCGGGAAAAATACCTGGGTCAATGACCTCAATAAAAAGAAACATAATATTTGGTTTTCTTCGGCCCTGGAATTCTCGTTTTAATTCAATAAACCATTTGTAAAATGAATCGCGGGGGTCGGAAGGCCCCCGTTTTTCGGAGGCGGCGGGATTCGCGGGCCCGAGTTTTGGGCGGAGAAACATTCTTCTTGCATGTTTTGGCTTTATTAATAACTCAATTTTAGTTTATGGAACCCCTCAATTTTACTCCGCGGTCGCAGCAGGTCCTCGTTTTAGCGCGCCAGGCCGCAGATCATATGCGTAACAATTACGTCGGGACGGAACACCTCCTCATCGGATTAATTGAGTTGGGGCAGGGGATTGCCGTCAATGTGCTCAAGAAGTTGAATGTGACGCTGGATGTCGTCAACGATCGGGTTAAGAAGGCGCTCAAGGAGCAGATCCAGGACGAAAGCGCGAAACCTTCGATGTTTTCCGAGAATATTCCCTTTACGCCGCGTGTCAAAAGGGTTTTAATTCTTGCGGCCAATGAGGCTCGCAGTTTTCAGCATCCTTACATCGGCACGGAGCATTTGTTGCTAGGGATATTGCGGGAAAAGGAGGGTATAGCGGCGAAGGTACTGAACGAGTTAGGGGTAGATGTGGAGCGTTGTCGGCAGGAAATTTTGGAGGAATTGGATCCCAATTTTGTGAGTTCGAGTTCGCCGGAAGCGGAGGATTTAAGTCCCGGGGAATCGCCGCCGCCGCCGGAAGAAGACAGTGCCCGCCCCGCTTCTAACCAAAAATTAACGGCGCTGCGCGCATTTGGTCGCGATTTAACGGCCCTCGCCAAGGAAGGTGCGTTAGATCCGGTCATCGGGCGCGCCAAGGAGATCGAGCGGGCGATTCAGGTATTATGCCGCCGCACGAAGAATAATCCGGCGTTGATCGGGGAAGCTGGAGTGGGGAAAACGGCCATTGCCGAGGGCCTAGCGCAAGCCATCGCCGACGAAAATGTCCCCGATGTTTTGATTGACAAAAAAATTATCGCCCTCGATTTGGCGTTGATGGTCGCCGGGACGAAGTATCGCGGGCAATTTGAGGAGCGGCTCAAGGCAGTAATGGACGAGATGAAGCGGGCGAAAAATGTGATTTTATTTTTGGACGAGCTGCATACGATTGTAGGTGCGGGGTCTTCGGAGGGGGCGATGGACGCGTCCAATATCCTCAAGCCGGCTTTGTCGCGCGGGGAAATCCAGTGCATTGGGGCGACGACGCTGGCGGAATATCGTAAAAATATTGAAAAAGATGCGGCATTGGAGCGGCGATT
>JAIROS010000029.1 GCA_031257405.1 Puniceicoccales bacterium
TGGAGTTCATTACTATATTTTCTTAGGCGGAGACTTGCTTCTTCATTGGGGAGGAAATCGGCCAAGATATCGTAGAGTTTGACGCGTTTCGCGACGGGTTCGGTTTCGAGTTTAGTGAGCACGTATTCGATCAATTTTGTAGTCGTGTTATCCATGCAATCATCCATATTGACACTATAAATCTTTCAACGCATAAAACTTATAAGCATTACTTCACTTTTTTCACTTATACTTCTTCATTTTTTTAGGAAAAAGGGAGTGGAAGTTGGGGAGTAAGTTAAAGTTTCGGCTGGGGCAAAATTTATATTTTTTTCCAGGAAGTCAAAATAATTCTACTCAAAATAGAATTTTTTCGATAAAAGTAGAGTTCAGGTGGATTATTGGCGGCACGTATCGGCCATGGAATTTACTATAAAACTTATATTTATTGGAAAGTCTCTCTTTTTACATTTGCAAAATCCATCGCCGCTAGAATCTATAAGCCGCACATATCGACCGCAATATTTATTATAAAACTTATATTTACAAAAAAATTTCCAAACTTTTACTTTCGTAAAAAATCACCGCGACCCAAACCCATAGGCAAAATCCGTGGCCGAAAAAACTTATAATTGCCTTCCGCCCCCATTTGCCTATCCTAGTAAAAATGGGAAAAATCTATCTATGGATCGGACAAATATCGCACAAAATTAAAATTCCATTGAAAATGAAAAAATTTTGAAAATTTCCGAAATTATGGCAAATGCGATCGAACAAGAAGGCTCCAACGGCTTCGGCCTGCGCTTCCGTTTACTCATGGGCTACCATGACCTTACCCTCCGCGATATAAGTGCCGCCACCGGCGCCGCTGTCTCTACCGTCAGTACCTGGCGTAACGGACGAATCCCCTCCGCCCGCCAAACCGTCGAGTCAATCGCCCACCTCTTTAAAGTCAGCCCCGCTTACCTAATCTACGGCATTACCCAAAATATCCACCAAAATCTAATAAACCATACCCCCGAAAATAACGAAATACCTTCCGTCGAATCCTATATCGCCCAAAAATTTGAGCGCATTACCCAGCCTAATCCTACCCAAAATAATACCCTGCGACAACGTATCGAACGCTACCTCGCCCATTACCTCGACCAAGCCGAACGCTTCGAAGGCGGCCTCGAACATATGTGGATCCAACTCCTCCGCGATTTCCCTACCGACTGGTTCGCACAAAATGAACACCTCGTCGAACGAAAACAATTACCACAGTGACTAAAATAATGTAAAATTTTTACACTAATGCTAAAATCCACCGAAAAAATCACCGCCCTCCAAACGCGACGTTCTCCCCACCCCTACGCCTCCTAGCCTTGACAAATCCCTACAACTTGTCAAGCAAAAATTTTACCCCTCTCCACCCTATACCCAAAATCCTAAAAATATCCCAAAATTTTACCAATTTGGAATTGCAATTTTACGCATTTGTTAATAAAAAGTAAAAACACCTTGCATTTTCCGCCGAAATATGCAAAATATTACAAAATAAAGCCCATGAATATAAAAACATTGAAAATATTTTCCGACCTCGTCGCAAACGCAAATTTCTCTAAAACAGCTAAACAAAATAACGTCTCCCAGTCGGCAATCAGCCAAAAAATAAGACTCCTGGAAGATCGCTTGAACGTCCACCTGGTGGAGAAAAAAAAGAAATCTTTCCAACTGACTGAGGAGGGTACCGTCTTCTACCACCACGCTAAACTTATCCTCTCCGAGTACGAAGCGATGCTCGAGGACCTCCAAAATTATGACGCTAAAACATTGGGCGGCGTCAGCCTCCTAACCAATTATTGGATCGGCGTTTACCTGCTCCCCCACTACGTCCGCGAATATTTTAAGACGTTTAAAAATTGCGCCCTGGACATCAATTACGGCGATTTCAACGGCATGCAGATAACCAACCTGGACCCCCGCTCAGACCTGATTATCCTCGAATTTCCTCCGCAAAATGAAGACCTCGCCGTGGAATTATTCGCGAAAGATGAATTCGTCGCGGTATGTTCGGCGCAATCGGAATTAAAGTCGCAAGCGCTGTTTCCGTTGGAAAATTTGGCGTCGCAACCCCTGATCGGTTTTACAAAATTACATCCCCTGCGAACCATCTTCGAGCAAGGTTTAGAACGGCAGATTATGCGGCCCCATTACGCGATGGAGTTCAACCAGATTGATTTGATTAAGCAGGCGGTGGAGACACACAACGGCGTCGCCATTTTACCGAAGAGCAGTATACGTCCGGCGCGGGAGAGTCACATTTTTCACACGCTCTCCCTAAAGGACCGCCACATTCCCATTTCGCTTTATTTTATTTACCGGAAAAATCGGAAAATGAATCGTTCTCTGACGCATTTCATTGCTATTTTAAGGGGCGAAACGGTTTTTCAGGAGGAACCGTCGGCCAAGGAGGAGAGTTGTCTTTCGGAGAACGAAATCATTTTCTAGGGAATCTAGGGAAAGCGCCGGAAAATAGCCACTCAAGTACTGAATTTCCCCCGGATCAATCCTTTAAAAATTACTCCGGCTTTCGCCTAAATATTACGCCGCCAACTCCCATAAATATCCCGCGAAACTCCCAACATTTCTCATATTTTTTCATAAAAAAATACCAAAAAATTAGCCACTCCAGCAGCGCCGCCGCCACTAATAATGGCTTGCTAAATTTTCCCAAAATCAATAAATCCCATCGCAGCAATGGATGTGCGGGGAGAAAGTACGGTGGACTGGAAATTTTTAGATTGCGACCCGGAACAAAGAGACCTCCTAAGCCAAAAATTGGGCATTTCTAAGGTCGTTAGCACCATCCTCCAACAACGCGGCCTCAACAGAATTACCGACGCCGAACGCTTCATCTCCCCTAAAATGTCCGACTTCAGCGACCCTTTCCTCCTCAAAAATATGCACCAGGCCGTCGAATTACTCGACTTCCATGTGGGGCAAAATTCCCCCATCGCCATTATCGGCGACTACGACGTGGACGGCATTACCAGCATCGTGCTCCTGATCGATATTTTACAAAAATTTGGCGCCAATCCCCAATATTTCGTCCCCAAGCGTTTCACCGAAGGCTATGGCATGTCCAAAGAAATCGTCGGCCGCATGATGAAAAAATTAACACCGCGACTGGTCATCGCCCTCGATTGCGGAACAAATTCTTTACAGGAAATTGAAATGCTGCGGAAAAAAGATATCGACGTCCTCGTCATCGACCACCATATCCTAACCCGCGGCCCTATCCCCGATGCTATCATCATTAATCCCCATTTATTCGATAGTAACCCGTCACTGCAGGCGATGTGCGCCGTCGCCCTGACTTTCAAATTCGCCCACGCTTTCCTGAAATATCGCCGTACCCGCGGAGATGAATTGGCCTTTACCGTGCGCCTCAAGAGCTATTTCGATATCATCGCCCTGGGAATTATCGCCGATATGGTACCTGTGCGCTATGAAAATCGCATTATTGCGAAGTACGGGCTGCAAAGTTTTGCTAAAGTGCGTCGGCCCGGCCTCGATGCGCTGTGTACCATCTCCAATATTCCCCCCGGCGTCCCCCTTAACCACGCCGATGTTTCCTTTAAATTAGCGCCGCGGATCAACGTCAGTGGGCGTTTGTCCGACGCCATATTGCCCATCGAACTCCTCCGCTCCAATAACCTTTCCGACGCGATGGTCCAGGCGAAACAAATCGATCGCATGAATCGCGAACGCCAGCGACTCGAACATATCGTCGTCGATGAAGCTAAAAAAATAATCGCCGCCCATTACCGCCACGATCCCGGGATCGTACTCTTTAACCCGAAATGGCATTCGGGGGTTGTGGGCATTGCCGCCGGGAAAATCTCCAGGACCTATAACCGTTCGACGATCATCCTCGCTCTGGAACGCGGTTTAGCAAAGGGCTCTGGGCGTAGCGTGGGCGACCATCTGGTCGAGGTACTGGCGGAGTGCGCTTCCTACGTTGATGTTTGGGGCGGGCATAAAATGGCTATCGGTATCTCCCTTAAACCGGAAAACGTCGACGCCTTTCGCATCGCCTTTAACCGCGCTATCGAACACCACCACCGCAGTACACAGGCCGCTCCAGAAGCCATCGAAATCGCCCATACCCTCAATGTAAACGATATCAGCGACGCCTTCGTACAGGAATTGGAAAGGTGCCTCCACCCCTACGGCCAGGAAAATGATGAACCCATTTTTTGTATCCGTAACGTGCGTTTCCCCAATTGTATGGAAGTTTTTGGACCGGAAAAACGTCACTTTCGCTTCTGGGTCGCCCGCCATAATATGCCCTGGCTGACCGGAATCGCTTGGGAAATGGCTTCCCGTATCCCCGAACAAAACCGTAGCGTCGATATCCTCGTCACCATCGGCTACGATACCTGGAATAATGAGAATTTTATCCTCCTCAAACTCGTCGATTGGAAGTATTCCACATAGTTTGTGAAATTTTACCTTGACAAAAAATAAAAAGCCCAAAAATTAATATTCGCCGATGCGGCATTCTCCCCACCCTTATGCCTTCCAGCTTTGGAAGATTTTCTGTGTATGTCAAGAAAAATTTATGTGAAAATTCGCGAAAAAATTTCAGTTCCCTAAAAAAATTTATAAAATAATTCACCGATAAACAATAGCTCTTCCCGGAAAAATTATTTCAATGCCCGCTTTATTTCCCCTCATAAAATAAAAAATCGACAAAAAAATAAATACATAAAATTAAAAAAAAGTAAATTATTTAAAATCTTTACAGTAATTCGCCCAAATACCACAGCTCAAAGGCGGCAAAACTAAGCCGCTGCCGCCCCAATCGTAAGCCGCACGATTCTCCCCGGAAAACGATAGCGTATCGGCAATTTGTTTAAAATTATCTCCTACTAAACCTTCCACACTAAAATGCGCCCAATCGAAATGAGGGTTAGCGGCGAAAAGGATTCGTTCGGGGCCGCATTCACCGGTCGCGTTAAACAGTACCGCCAACGCCGAATGCTGCTCTCCAGCCGGAAAAACCCGAATATACTCCGACGACGGACCGCCCTCTAAACAAAATAATGGCGAATTTTTACGCAGCTGAATCAGCCGCTGTACGTACCTGTAGGTCAAAAAATACTCCCTTTGGCGCCCGTAGGACAGCGCATTCAAATCCCCGCGCCGGTAAGTATTGGCGACCCCCCGCTTGGAGTGCAACAGCTCCAGACCCGCGCCCAACATGGGGACGCCGAGCGATAGCAATAAAATGGCAAGGGCTATGTGTGTCCGCCGAATATCCGTAAACGTTGGGATAAAGCCGTCGCTACCGCCATTCGTCGTCAGCCGATCAATCCAGCAAAAATCGTCGTGGGAAAATAAATAATTTACACTTTGTGCGGGGAATTTTGACCGAAATTTTAACGAACCCTCCATAAAATACCGCAGGCCCTCGCCGTTACCGCGCCCACAAACGTACTCCCGAATAAATTCGCGAAATTCATCATTCCAGCCCAATAAATTCGTTTTTTTGAGGTCATGGCCCACGTAACGCCGGAAGCTCCAGGGTTCGGCGATCATAATGATTGAGGGTTTAATGTTTCGCAGGCGTTCTCCGATTTCGTCCAAGAGGTCGAGGCCGACCAGTTCCGCCAGATCGAAGCGAAAGCCATCGACGTCGTAGCAGCGCACAAAGTGCTCCAGACTATCCGCGATCAGCCGCCGAACCATGAGATTTTCGGTAAATAAATCGTTGCCGCATCCGCTAAAATTTAGTAAAAAACCGTCGCCATTGGTACGAAAATAGTAGGAGGGGTCGATGGCGTAGAGGTGGTTTGGTTCGCCGACGTGATTGTAAACGACGTCCAAAATGACCGCGATATTTTGCCGATGAAAGGCCTCCACCAATGCGCGAAATTCCTTTATTTGAGCTGCTTTTTCGGGGTTACTGCCGTAGGCGCTCGCCGGCGAAAAATAGTTAACGGGCATGTACCCCCAGTGATAATCCTCGCGCCTGTCGTTATCGAACTCCTGGACGGGCTGCAATTCGACGGCATTAACGCCCAAATCGCGGAAATACCCGTTTTCCAGAAATTTTTCAAGGCCGCTAAACCCCAATTTTTCCGCCGGCGAAAGGGTGGGCACGTCGGCGATTAGGTCACGCACATGGCCTTCGTAGACGATCAAATTTTCCTTTGGTGGTGCGCGGAAATGGCGAGTAACTGCGGGGATTTTGGTAATTATTCCGGGGCCATTTTTACTGACCAGCGCTTTGGCGTAGGGATCGGCGACATCTTGCGCAATGATGGCACCTTTTTCGCGCCTTTGAATGTGAAATAAGTAGTAATAATTTGTAAAATCCCCATCGAGCGACGTCTCCCAAATGCCATTCGTTTTGGGGGCCATGGGCTGCCTTTGGTATTCGCCGACCAGGTCGCGTTTCCAGAGGATTTCTGCCGTCAAAATGCGCGGGGCAAATAGGGCGAAATGTGTTCTGTTACGGTCGACCCAAGCGCCTAATTTTCCGTCAAAAAAAAGTGAAAAAAGGAGGTAACGGTCATCGATGCCGATGCGGCGGCCATCGTATAAAAATTGCGCCGAATCTCCCAGGCGGAAGTGGTTGCCTTTGGAAGAAAATTTAATCACATGCCGGCCGGTTTTTTCAGCGGAATACTCAAAATTTTCGAAGCCGGAAGCGGTAGCGACGCCATTGCAATGGAATCGCGGTAACGGCTGCCATTCCCATTTTTGTGAAACAAGTTTAAATTGGAAACATTTTGGTAACTCATTTTTTACAATACTCCATGCCAAACGGGGGTGCTTTTGGACGATTTTCGGCCCCAATTTCCACTTCGGATCCAGCCCGTTCGACAGCCACTGATTCAAGTCTCCCGCCAAATAAAAATCATCATTTTTACTCCTTTTTTTTACATTTTCACTGGGCAAAAAAATAATCTCCCCGTTGTCCTCGAAATAACCATTTGTCGCCGCGATTTCCAGGGGCTCCGCAAACGAAAATTGAACTTCCTGAGCCTCGCCATTTAAAAATAAATGCCCAAAATCCCGACCCAAAGAGTCGGCCGCTATATTTTTACAAAAAAATAACAGCCCAGACCCGCTATCAAGCCACATCGCTCCCAATACCTCGACGCCTTCCATCGAAAAGTATGTTAAAAATTAAATTATTTTAATCAATTTTATAATTAATTCCACAGCAGCGGCAGTTGGATCGGGTTATCGGCGGAAACTTTCTCACCCTTGTTTTTTAAAAAATTCGTTAATTCCCTTTCCCATTGCCTGATTTTCGTGGCCGGCCCCTTCAACATCAACTTCAACGACTCCTTCGGCGACAATTTCTGAGCCAAAATTTC
Source organism: Puniceicoccales bacterium (assembly GCA_031257405.1). GTDB lineage: Bacteria > Verrucomicrobiota > Verrucomicrobiia > Opitutales > LL51 > LL51. The sequence goes on from JAIROS010000029.1 coordinate 7,359, forward strand.
AACCAAATAATTCTCCGTCTTTTTGTTAAAAACAACGAGGGGAGCGTCGCAATAATGCTTGTGGATCGCCGCAAATGCCGCCTGGCGCGCCACATGGGAATCATCAATCACCCGACATTCCCACACACTCTCATCGCCAATAACAACCACGATTATCCCCATGTTACAACAGTGGAAACCTATAAAAATAAGCGGCTTGACGTAAAGCGCATCCCACTCCTCATCTGAAATTATTTTGATCTTCATATCGCTACTAAGGGTTAATGGCACTATTCCTAGACTACATTTTTTTCCGTGTCAAGTTATTTTTATCTTGAAAAAAAAATTTATGCCCCTTTCGTATCTCAAGCATGTGCAAATGGGTATCGATAGTGGGAATTTTTCTTCTTCCAGCAACGGCCGCCGGCAGTAACATTGACTACTTCTCTCTGCCCCTGTTCGACGAGCACGGCGGAAAAGACTACATTTTTTCCGTGTCAAGTTATTTTTATCTTGAAAAAAAAATTTATGCCCCTTTCGTATCTCCGACATGCGCAAATGGGTACCGATAGTGGGGATTTTTCTTTTGCCAGCAGCGGCCGCCGGCAGTAACCTCTACGACTTCTCTTTACCTCTGTTTGACAAATATGGTCAAAAAATTTGTAATATTTATGGCCAAAAAGCGGATCTCTCCAACGATGAAATTTTCAACGTCTCCAATATCTCTATCCAAATCCTCCCCCAAAATAAAAATACGCCCAATTGCTCCGTTAGGAGCGACCAAGCCAATATAAATACCCAGCAAAATAGCGCGTCCGGAAGCGGTTCCATCTCCATCCTCCATGAGCAATTCTACGTCACCGGACGGGATTGGGAAACTTCCGAAAATTGTAAAAAATTTACTTTCAAAAAAAATGTTCAGGTCCTTTTCCCAAAAAATAAGTCATCGGAAAAGTTCGGGCCTTTCGAAAAATTGTAAAAATTTTACCCCTAAGAAAAATGTTTAAGTCTTTTTTAAAAAAAACAAACCACAAAGTGAATAAACGGCGCCTATTATTGCTCTCCATCGCGCTCTGGCCGTCGATTTCCGCGGGAACCGTTCCGGGGACTTCCATCACCAGCGACCAACTCGAAGTCGCGTTCAAAGGCGATCAAACGGAATTTTTTTTTAAAGGAAATGTAAAATTAATGTCGCCCGAATTTTCCGCGGAATGTACGGCCGCCAAAATTACTACCTTTGGCACGTCCGTCGATTTAGCTTCTGGGCTAGATTCGATCAAGGAAATTTCGGCCACGGGCCCACTCAATTTGACTTACGGCGAGCGTTTTTGTTCCGCCGATCGCGCCGAAATCACGCCCGCGGATGCGACGATTATTCTTGCGGGGAAAGCCACCGTCAAAGACACGATGGGGAGTGTTTCCGGGAGCGAAATCCGCATTAATTACGAGACAAAAAGCGTTATTATTTCGAGTGGCGAAGCGCAAAACTCGGTCAACGTGAATCTTTCCCCACCCACCGAAAATAAAGGCGTTCTTCAAAATACACAGCCACAAACATCGATGGAAATTACACCCAAAAATACGAATATTTTTACCGAAAATGAAGACGCTCTCCCGGTGCAGTGAAAATGTGCTCGACAAAAATCCCCCAAATTAAAAGGCCAGTATTAACGGAAATTACACCCAAAATTGCAGATATTTTTACTGAAAATAAAGGCACTCTTTCGCTGCAGTGAAAATGTGCTCGACAAAAATCCCCCAAATTAAAAGTAATCCGCCAGCCATGAGTCACACGCTGTCAGCCCGCGCCCTCTGTAAACATTACGGCCAACGCAATGCCGTCGATAGCGTCACACTAAGCGTCTCTTCCGGGGAAATTGTCGGCATTTTGGGACCTAATGGCGCCGGTAAAACGACGACGTTCCACATGCTCGTCGGCCTCATCGCACCCAACTCCGGTAAAGTAGTCCTCAATCAGCGGGATATCACACGCCTGCCCGTGCACCGGCGCGCCCGCCTCGGTATCGGCTATCTTCCCCAGGAAACTTCCATTTTTCGCAAATTATCGGCCTTCGACAACCTAAAAATCATCGCCGAAAACCTCCCCATCCGTCCCGCAAACATTGCGCCCACGATTTTCGCCCTATTCGAAGAACTCGGCATTCGGTATTTGGCGGAACAAAAGGCGTACACGCTCAGTGGCGGGGAGCGGCGGCGTTTGGAAATTGCCCGCACACTGCTCCTAAATCCCCAATTTTTACTCCTTGATGAACCGTTTAGCGGCGTCGATCCTATCAGTGTTGCCGACATCCAAAATATTATTGCCCATCTCAAAGGAAAGGGGATTAGCGTTTTGATTACGGATCACAGTGTTCGCGAAACTCTGGCGATTGTCGACCGCGCTTACCTGATTCACGGCGGAAAAGTTCTTTGCGAAGGCGACCGCTCTGTACTTTTGAATGATCCCCAAAGCCGAAAATTTTACTTGGGAGAGCGTTTTTCAATGTGAGTATGGCTATAAGGGCCCCAATTAAAGGCGAAAAAATTCTATTTTCGTAAAAACTTTAACAAAAAATTATCAACTAAATGCGGAAAATTTTAAAAAAAATTACATTACCGGTGCATCAGGTGCTTCGCCGAATTGAGCGTACTCTTCTCCGCCTCCGTCAGCGACTTGAACCCACTCTCGTTAATCTTGTCCAAAATCCGATCCACTTCGCTGCGCCGCGCCGAGTAACTCGTAATGTATAACTTGTAATTGTCGCTATACATCGTACCCGCCGACCGCGCCCCACGTACCAATTTCTCCCGAAAAATATGCGCATACCGCCACCGATATCGATGGAAAAAATAACATAAACATCCGCCCAATATCCCCCCTAAATGCGCCGCATGCGCAACGTTACTCCCCCATAACCCCTGCGCAAAAAAACAAAACCCTTCCAGTCCCCCCACAATCCAAAGTAATGTGCGGGGCTTCAATTTAACGGGAATAATAAAAAATAGTAAAAAAATAAGCGGGCGATTCTCCTGCGTAAGACAAAAATAACTGAATAAACCTAAACATCCAGCCGACGCCCCAATCAATACCCCGTAAAACGGCCGCTGCAACAATAGCCATACCCCAGCGCCTATCAGTCCCGCAACGAAAAATATCCCCAATAGCCGCCCGCCACCATACCGCCGCTCAATCAGCCGACCTATGAAAAATAATACGATCCCATTGCAAAAAATATGAAAAATGTCCCCGTGCATGAACATGTGCGTCACCAATTGCCACAGATAACCTTCCCGTAAACCCTGCAGCGAAAGCGGTAAATAGCGCCCGCTAAAATCGCTCCCGAACCAAACCACACTGACCCTGTCCCATATAAATACACACGCCATTACCCCCAGTAGGACGTCCAAAGCACTCCGGGGCGACTTCCCTCCGACTCTAAATGTCTTTTGCATTTTACTCCCTATAATAGGCTCAGTTTTTACATTGTCAACGGCGAAAAAATGATCTTTTAATTTTATTTTTACCGAAAATTTAAAGAAAATTCGAAGACGTGAACCCCAGTAATATTTTCTGGAAAAATTCATCCGATCAGTGGCCAGTTCCAAAAGCATAAAATTTTCCAAAAACACTGAAAGACGGCGAGACTTAGTAATATTTTTATAAAAAAATCAGCCGATGTAGCTCCCCGAAGCGATTGCGGGGCGATTTTCCAAAAGATTCCACTTCGCCAAAAAATCCCGCTCATTATCGGCGAATAGCGGACTCACTTCGATGTTAAAAGGCGGGCGGCCCGTCGCGTCGATGGGGATATCCGACCCAGCCCCCACTAGCCACTTCGAAAATAAACGCACCTGGTCTTGGCGGCAAGTTTCCGGGGAATCCAGGCCGACGGAATTTTTTATGGGGCTAAAAATCTCCCTGCGATTGCCTTCGACAATAATGGAACGCTCGGCGAATTGGAGGGCATCGAAAATAAATGTCTCGAATTTTATGCCATTGGGAGCGGCGGGATCGACGATTTTGCCGTCGGCGTCGATGGTCGGAATCTTTTTCTTTGCGGCGTGTAACGGCAGTTGACGGCCACTCATCTCCGTACCCAATAGGCGGAAAAAATTACTGTTAAAAATATGTACACCAATATTGCCCGCTTTAAACCGCAGCGCCCCACTGCGATCCCGTTCGATGGCGCGTTCCATGGGGAAATCCGTGTACTCGACCACGGCGGTGCGGCCGTAGAGCAAACAAAACACACCCATCTTCTCCTCCGGATACTGCTTCAAAACCATGCGCGACGACATCTGAGCATTATTTTTTTCGTGGAACCCGATGAAATAGGGATCGATGGCACATACGAGGGGATTATCGACGTGAAAATAACTGATGACGTCGACGCCCTGGCCGTCGAGCATGGCGCCCGCTCCACTCGCTACAAACGCCCGAAAAGCACCCCCATGGCCGTCGGGATGCATCGCAATCCGCCCCCTGTCCTCCAGCATAATCTTGCCCTTCATGTCCACCGCCGCCAATTGCCCCTGGCGCATAAAATGGACATTCGTCAGGCCAAAGGAGTCATTTTTTCCAAAAAATTCAATGGTTTCATTGTGGTTACGCTCGCTCGTCATGATAAACCAGTGAATGGGGTGCCCATAGCGCTTTTCCGCGAAACGAATTTTCTCGGCAAATACCTGAAAAAGCGACTTCCCTTTGACCGGCGTTACGGAAAAAGTCCCCTTCGGGCCCTCAAAACCGAGCCGAGTCCCTTGGCCGCCCGCCGCCGTCAGTACGGCAACACGCCCGTCACCGAGGACCTGTTCGCCCAAATTATAGGCGTCTTCCCAGCGGTAGCGACTGGTTTCGTCGTAGGGCAAACCGATGTAATTCGCCGGCATAAGGGGGGTATCCGCACGGATAAAATGCCCCTTACCCTTCTCGATGAGGGCGTCGATCATCTCCGAAAGGCGAATCAGATCGATCCGCTCCGCCTGCCGACATAAACTTAAACGTTCCTCATCACTTAACTCATCCCAAAATCGAAAAATTTGTTCCTGGTGGTAGCGCTCAAATTTCTCGAAAACTTCTCGCCGTAATTTTTCCATAGCTGCTATTCAAACCGGAATAATACTTCATTTTCGCCGGCGACCTGCATCTGTTCACGGGCGACGTGTTCTATAAAATCCAGATTTTCCGTTAGCTCTCTAACGTGTTCCCGTTGCATTTCAAATTTATTTTTCATCCGCCGGTAATGTTCCCACTGTTGTTGTTCCCGCAGTTCGATGGCCTTGCACTGGCAGTAAGCGCGATAGACGGCGATGATCCCCGCCCCCGAAACCGTTAGAAATAGTGCGCTCGACGCGTAAAGTAGGACCCTGTAGCGCCATTCCTTCGTAAAAAATTTTGTAAAGTAAAATATGTCAAAACAAAAACTCATCCCGCAGCATTTTATTAGAAAAAATATATTGACTTTTTCAACAAAAATCTTCTTCTGGACGGGCTTTTTAGAGAAAATTCAATGGCATGCGGAAAAATTTTATTCAATTTACGCCCTATATTTTGGGTTTAGTGATGTTTTATGGTTGTGTTTCGCCTTCGAAACGCAGTAATGATGCGGGACGGATGGCAACGGAGCAAACGGCGGCAAATCATCCAACAATGGAAAACCGAACAACGGAAACATCGATGGCAAAAAAAATAGCAATGGAGCGGGCTGGGGCGGAAAAAGTAGCCGAAAAATTCGAAATCAAAAACGACCCGCGCATCACCTTCGGACAATTGGAAAATGGCTTCCGCTACGCGTTGATGAAAAATGCTTACCCGGAAAAACGCATCGCATTGGCACTCAATTTCGACGTCGGATCGGCGATGGAAGAGGATCACGAACGCGGCTTAGCACACTTTTTGGAACATATGGCCTTCCGCGGCTCCAAACATTTTCCCGGCGGAGAAATGATTAAACGCATGCAAAAATTGGGCGTCCTCGAAGCCCACGACTTCAACGCCTTCACCTCATTCCTCAATACTTGCTACCTCCTGAACCTACCCAACGCTGACCCCGAAACGATTGACACGGCATTTTACGCCTTCCGCGACCTATGCGACGGCCTGGATCTCCTGCAAAGCGACGTTGATCAGGAACGCGGCGTTGTCCTTTCGGAGAAGCGCGATCGCCGTAATGTGCACGAAAAATTGTGGGAAAAAGAGTCCCGATGGATGCTCAAAGGCACGATTATCCCCGAACGCTTCCCCATCGGAAAAACTAAAGTACTCGAGCGCGCATCGGCTGCGGACCTCCGCCACTTTTACGAAAAATGGTACTCCCCGGAAAAAATGTTTTTTGCCGCCGTCGGTAACATCGATGTGCAAAAATTCGAGGAAAAAATTATAAAAACTTTCCGAGATCTACCGCCGCGAAAAATGCCATTGGCGGTGGATATCGGTATTTTGGAGGTGCAAAGGAGGCAATTTTTTTACTTCTCCGACCCGGATCTCCCCACAACTGCCGTCGGTATCGCGGCCCTATTCCCCGACCCGTTTCCCGTCGATAACTATGCGGCGCAGAGGCATCGCGTGGCGGTGGACTGGACCACGGGGATTTTGCAGGAGCGGCTCAAGGATAAAAAAATGGAAAATCCCGACCTATTTTCCGGGAGTAGTTTCGGGTACAAACAAAATTACCTCAAAACGCAATATTCCGCACTGGAGGGAGAGGTCCTCTGTGAGCACAAAAATTGGTCGCCGTGCCTGAAACTTTTGGAGCAGGAGATGCGAAAAATATGTCAATATGGCGTTTCGGAGGAGGAGCTTCGGCGGCAAAAGGACCTCGCACTCAACCGCGCAGAGCGGGATATGCTCGCGGCGCCCACGTACCCTTCCGACAAGCTGGCGCAGGAGATCGTCGACTGCTACGACAAAAAAAAGACGTGCCTGTCGCCGGAGGATTATTATGGGCTGATCAAAGTTTTGAGGGGGGACATTGCGGCGGAGGATTGTAAAAAAATATTCCGTGAAATTTGGCAAAATTTATACATTTCCGTCGAAACGAACCAGCCCATCGAAAGCGCGCTCCCCTCTATCGAAGCCATTTTCAGCGAATCGGAGGCGGTGGCGGTGGATCCCAACGGCGGCGAGATTGTAAAGCCCTTTGCCTACGAACATTTCGAAACGCCGTACCGCGAAATTATTGAAAAAAATGTCATCGAAGACCTCGGCATTACCCAACTCACCCTTGCTAACGGCGTGACCATTAATCTCAAACCCACCGATTTCGAGCAAAATCAGATCCAATTCGCCCTCACCGCCGGCCACGGGTTACTGACGGATTATCCGCACCCCCAGCCGGGAATTTTCCTGGTAGCGGACCACGTTCTCCTCCGATCCGGACTCCAAAAAAATCCCTGGAAAACCCTCAGCAAATTACTCGCAGCTAAATGCATTCAAATGGATTTTGGTGCCGACGGACGATGTTTTTATTTTTCTGGCACGTGCGATAGGAAAAATTTGCTCTGTGGGCTACAATTGCTAGCGGCCTACCTTTCCGACGCCGGATTCGAAGAACGGGCGCTTACCGAGGTCCGGGAGGCGCTGAAACCCGTTTACCAGAACCGCGCGAAGTCGCCATCGTCCGTTATCGCCGACCAATACCAAAAATTCATCACAGGCAATGATTTTATTGGGGGGCTTCCCGAAGAGCGATCCGTTTTTTCGGTGACCATGGAGGACGTCAAAAAATTACTGCTCCCCGTTTTCCAGAGGGAGGCCATTGAACTGACAATTGTGGGGGATTTTGAGCTCGATACGGCCATTTTAGGCATTCGAGACACGTTGGGCGCGCTAGCCGTCCGATCGCCCACGAATAACACGGTTTTGGAGGCGGAAATCCTTCATTTCCCCAGTGAAACAGCGGAAAAAACATTCCATTTCACGGGCGACGAAAAGCGCACGCTATCGGTACTCACTTTCCCGACGGACGACGAAAATAATATTCGGGATTGGCGCACGCTATCCATGCTCGCCAAAACGGTCGACGACCGCTTGTACAATAAAATACGCAAAGAAAAGGGGAATGTGTACTCGCCGCACGCCAGCAATAATCCCTCGCCTTTCAAGCATTTTGGTTTATTTGAGGTCGTACTTTCGGTGGACACGGAGATGGTTTCCGGCGCCAAAAATGAGACACTGGCGATTCTCGACGACCTGAAAACAAATCCCATTCCCGGTGAGGAACTCGATCGCGTCAAGTTACCGATTTTGAACGTTATTCGCGACGAATTCAAGGAAAACGGCTTTTGGCTCAAGCGCGTCATGCACGCCCATCGCCGCCCCCAAGATCTGGAAAATCTCCGCACCATGCGTTCTTTTTACGAAAATATAACACCTCAGGACCTCCTACAAGCCGCGCAAAAATACCTCCATAACCCGATTCACACGACCATTTCCCGCCAACCCACTCTGCAAAATGCCGAAGGGATTGTTCAAAAAGACGCAATCGTTCAAAAAGACGAAAAAAATGATTGATAATTCTTCGCTCCCGACGCACAGTCCTCGGAAAAAATCTCCGGTATATATTTGCGCGCAATCCTGCGCTCCGAAAAACTCGGTAAATAAGCCGCCCGCATGAGTAATTGCGCCCGCTGCGCGAACTCACAAAAAGGAATTTCTCCCCTCTCCTGCTTGCCAAAAAATACTACCTCGTCGCAAACCGCTACCTCTTCGAGATCGCTGACATCAGCCATCACCTGGTCCATCGATACCCGCCCAATTATCTTACAACGCTGCCCACGAATCAAAACTTCGCCGCAATTCGATAGAGAAACCGGAATGCCATCCGCGTACCCCAGCGATATAACCGCAATTTTAGTGTCCCGCGCTAAACAATAACTCCGCTCGTAGCCGATTTTCGTCCCCGCTAAAACACGCTTAACCAACGTAACCAGCCCACTTAAACGAATAATGGATTCCAATCCGAGCCGTTTCACGAGCGCATGATCCTCCGGGATCCCCATGAAAAGCGCACCGATCCGCACCGCATTCGTCTCGCCAATAAACCGATCGATGCCAAAACTACTCGAAGCGTGATTGAGCCAGCCTTCTTCCCCATATTTCCGAACAACTTCTTGGAAACGCTCCAGCTGCAGTTGCGTAAAAGCGGGATCGCTCGCCAGGGACGAATAATGCGTCGCTAAACCGCAGATTTTCAGGTGATCGCAGCGGCGGGCGTAGGTAAAAAAAATCGTCAACTTCCCCAAACCAAACGCCGAGGCGCCCCATTCCCGTATCAATTTTGACGTGGATCGGCTGCTCGCACTGTTTTTCCCGCGCGAAGCGCTGAAACATATCCAATTCCTCGATCGACGAAACCAGGGGTATGGCCTTCGACTGGTACAAATCCTCGAGCTCGTCCGCCAGAACCGGGCTGAGTACACACACCGGCAAATCAATATTAAGAAAGCGGATTCCCTGGGCCTCCTGGGCGCTGAGTACGACAAAGCCGTCGACGAGTGGATGTTTTTTATTACCGAGGAACGCAGCTATTTTTTCGAGGCCGAGGCCGTAGGCATTCGTTTTGACGGCGGCGAGACAACGCACATTGGGCGGCAATATTTTCCTAATTTTCGCCATATTTTCCGCCAAAAGATTCAGATTGATTTCGAGTACCCCGCGCACCATATGGCTTGAGATATAGGGGCAATTTTTAGCCGTCAAGGGAAAAGTATTTAATTTTTTTCGAAAATTTTTCTTGACATGCGCTAAAAATTCTTCGAGTATATAAGGACATTTATTTCCAGAAAAAAGTTCCCGGAAATTTTTTTGGAGCAAAAACTCTAAAACCAGAGCCAAAAACCTGGGGTGGTAAACCGGATTTGAACCGGTGACCCTCGGAACCACAATCCGATGCTCTAACCAACTGAGCTACTACCACCAATCATTACCTAAAAATTATAATGAACCGCCCTTTGTCAACGAAAGATATTATTTTTTTTGGCCATATTTCATAGGGTTTTAACAATTTTCCTTGCCATTTCCCGTTTCTTCACTTTCATGGCGCCATGACTAAATTTCTCCGCAACTGCAAATCGTTCACACTCGCCGCCCTCACTCTCGCCTCAACAACGCTCTCCGGAATAATATTTTCCGTAAAATCCCCCCAAGAAGTGTGCACCCGCCTCGACAAAGCGCTGGCCCAAACAAGTCCCACCGAAATAACTTGGATCTTTGTCGACATCGATGATACCCTCATTAAAAGTAGTTCGGACTACGATTCCTTTCGCAAAACAGGAACTTACGAACAAATGCAAATCGTTAATGAGCCGCTTATCCAGAGGCTGCGCGAATTCGGAAATCACCCGTTCGTCAAAACCGTCGCCTTAACAAGCGCAAAGACTTGGGGTATCGATGAGCTCGACGAAGAAAACATTACCCTAAATGCGGTGCCTTCTTTCTTTCCGGGAAATGAGATACTATCGGCTTCAGAAATCCGTGCCGGGGCTATGGCATCTCTGAGTTTGCCGTTCGAAACTGCTTTCGGAACATCCGTCCGCAAACTTCCATTCGTAACGCAACCGGTTACGCTGTCGGAAGAAATCCGCGCCAAATTGCAACCTCTTTACCTACCTCCGGAATTGCAACGCGAGCGATATTTTTCCGACTCCAACGTTTTTCTATACACCTGCAGAGTGCCCTTTAGAATGGCAAAACAGGAACTTTACAGGAAGGCTTCGCCCGGAGCAACGGGGGATTTAGCACCGAAAGTATCGGCGTATGAAAGGATTACAGGGTGGCCTGTGTATGAAAACGGCGTCATTTTTTCAAATTTTTTTAACGAAGATGACGGTTGGCAGAAGGGGCCAGTGATGCGTTCATTTTTACAGGCTGTGGCGCAGGATGGATCCGGGTGGCCAACGACCATTATCGCCATCGACGACAATTTATTCATGCTTCAGAACATGGAACAGGTTGCTGGGGAATTAGGGATTCCATTTTTTGGCATTCACTATCAGCCGCCGAGGATCACTACATTTTGGGTATTTGATCCTGGCTCCTAATGGAAAAAAGTATCATTAGTGGGCTGAACAATTTTTATTTCCGTTTTGGGCGCAAAAATTTCTAGAAAATTTTCATTTTTTTGATTGATTGTTCCGCTATTTTGTGTATAAACTATAGGGGTCCCATGGGAAGTACGAAATACGATTCGGTTATTATTGGTGCGGGTTTATCGGGTCTTGCGGCGGGGATTCGTCTCGCGCAATTTGGCAGGGAGGTTTTGGTCGTCGAAAAGCACAGTATTATTGGCGGGCTGAACAGTTTTTATTCCCGTTTTGGGCGCAAAATCGACGTTGGGTTGCACGCGATCACTAATTTTGTCAGGAAGGGTATTTTCAAATCGCCGCTATCCAAATTACTCCGCCAGCTGCGCATCCCCTACGATTTACTGGATCTCTGCGAGCAAAATTTTTCCAAGATCATGCTCAACGACAAGGTCGCAAAATTTAGCAATGATTTTACGCTCCTGGAATCCGAAATCGCGCGCCTATTCCCGAAATCCGCAGATGCATTTCGGCGGCTTGTAAAAAAAATAAAAGATTTTGACGCTTACAACAGCGATCCGCTGCAGGACGCATCGACGCGCCACATGCTCGCGACGCTGCTCGACCACAACCGCGAACTCGAGGATATGCTGCTGCTGCCGACGCTGTATTACGGGAGTGCGCGGGAAAACGACGTCACGTGGAAGCAGTTTGTGATTTTATTTCGCTCGATTTTCCTAGAAGGTTTTGCGCGGCCTTTCGACGGCATTCGTAAAATTCTCGCCATTTTATTACAAAAATTTCAGGAATTGGGCGGTGAAAAGCGGCTAAGGTGCAAGGTCCAGCGGATCGAAACGGTGGGAGGCAAGGTAGCGGGCGTTCAACTTTCCAACGGCGAATTTATTGAGTGCGACAGCGTTTTATCGACGATCGGCTACCCGGAAACCGTCAAACTTTACGACCAAAATCGCTTCGAAGTGACGCCCAAAGGGCAGCTATCTTTTTGCGAGGCCATCGCCATTTTTGACCGGCAACCGCAGGAATACGGCTGGAACGATACGATTATTTTTTTCGAGAAAAACCCGCATTTTTCCTACAAAAAAGCGTCCGACGAAATCGCGCTATCATCGGGCGTCATCTGCCTCCCCAATAACTTCCACTACAACGGGAATCAGTCGCTAAAGGAGGGCATTTTACGGGTCACGGCGCTGGCGAACTACGACAAGTGGAAAGCGTTTTCTGGGGCGGATTATCAATCGATGAAGCGGCATTGTTTTGACAGGCTGACGGAGCAGGCGGTCAAGATTTTGGGCGACAAATACATTGATTTCAGAACGTGGAAAAGCAATTTGCTGGACCGCGATTTTTTTACGCCGCTGACCGTCGAACGTTTTACTGGGCGCATTAACGGGGCGATTTACGGTTCGCCGCAGAAGATTTACGATGGGATTTTGCCGATCAAAAACTTATTTTTATGCGGCACGGACCAAGGGTTTTTAGGGATTATTGGCGCCATGCTCAGCGGCATATCGATTGTCAACCGCCATCTTCTTTTGGGTCGCGAGGCGTGAAATTTCTGCGGCTGGGGATTGAGATAAAAAAAATAAAAATTTTTGAACATTTCTTTGAACATTTCCGTTGCTAGGGCGTCTAATTTTGCCATCAGAGGGATTAGTTTTGCGAGCTTTGTTGTAGGGTTTATGGAAATGATTTGACGAGAGTTTCTGTTTTAACCATGATGGGGCGAGTGGATTATGTGTGGCAGGAATTTGTGCAGATTGTGGACCGGGAGATCGGGGCGCGGCTGAGTATTCCGCCCGCTATTTTTCCGAATGATCGGCTGTGTATTGCTTGTTCTGGGGGGATAGACTCCGTTTGTTTGGTACTCGCTTTAGCGGCGAAATTCCCCGGCGATCGGCTCGCTATCCTCCACTATAACCACAATACGAGGGGCCAAGAAACGGACGACGACGCGCGATTTGTTACCCATTTGGCGGGTGCTTTGGGCGTAGAAATTTTTACGGAAAAGCGTTCCGGCGGCCCCGTTTCCGAAGGCGCATTGCGGGAGGCGCGCTATACATTTTTTTCACGAAAAATGGCCGAAATCGGCAGCAAATTTCTTTTTTTAGCCCACCACGCGGACGACGTCATCGAAACCATGCTCATGCGCCTCGCCCGCGGTAGCTCGGAAATCGCCGCCCCAAAATATTGCCAGCCCAGCCGCGACGGCACCCATCGCGTACGCCCGCTCATCCCTATTTTTAAACAAGAAATTATTGATATTTTTACAAAAAATCATATTCCTTGGCGCGAGGATTTTAGCAATCGAAGTGAGGATTATTTACGCAATCGGATCCGCAAAATCACGCCGCTCCTGGGCCCCATTTTTAGGGAGCGCGATTGGAAAGCGGGGTTTCTCCTCGCCCACCGCTACCTCACAGAAGACGCTTCCTGCCTCAATCAAATGGCCGAAAATTTGTGCTCAAACCCCAAAAAACTTGACCTCCAAACCGCCACTCACCCCGCCATTATCCGCCGCGCGATCCAATGCTGGCTGAACGATTCCCCTCCGACTCGCCCCTGCTTCGAACAAATCTTTAAAGCCGTTAGTCAAAATTATCCCACAAAAATAAGTGTCAATCCCAAAATTTTTGTCGAAATTAAGGGGAAAATTTTACATAAAATTACTAAAGTTTCCAATTTTTTTGAAATAAATTTTAAATATTGGCAATGGGGGACGCTATACCTGCCCACGGGCCACAAATTAACGCGCACCATCACGCCCTTCCCCGAACAAAATTTCCCCAGCAATGCCCCCAATTTTACCACAATTTACATTAATGGCGAAAATAATACCAAAATTTTTATACGAACGCGGCTGCCCGGTGACCAGTACCGCCCCATCAATGCCCCAACAAAATCCCTCAAAAAACTCTTCTCCGAAAAAAAAATCCCTGCCCATCAACGCCAAACTCTCCCCGTACTCTGCGACCAAAACGGTTCCATCATCTGGGTCCCCCATTTACCGCCCGCCAATGCCCTAAAAGTCCAAAAGAATTATGCGCTGCGGATCACTTTTTCGTCGACAGAGGTAAAAAAATCCATGCCCTAGGGAAACACGCGCAATGGGCTCATCTAATTTAAAAAAAAATAACAATCGCTGGCACGCTTTAGTGGTGTGGCTCGTTATTATTTTAGCCATGTGTTTTTTGTGGGACGTCTACAACGCGAGCGCCTCGCTGAAGGAGCAGTGGACGATTTCCCAGGCCATCGAAGCTTCTAAACAGGGGAAAATCCGCGAAGGTTTCATCAAATCGGACCCCTCAAAGGGCGAAAAATGGCACATCCTTTACGGAAAAGCGACCGTAAAAACACCCGTCACCCTCCTCAACGGCCAAACGCGCGACTACGTCTTATTTGAAGCGGAGGGCAGGCTGACGGACTATCGCTTCGAAGACCTCATTGCCTCCTCCAACGCGTGGCACGAAGTTTCCAATAACACCCTCCTGATGTCCATTCTACTGAGTATTTTGCCGCTACTCATCATCATTTTTTTCGTCTATTTCTTTTTTTTCCGCCAAATCAAAAATGTCAATCGCAGCGCTTTATCATTCGGGAAAAGTAAGGCGAAACTCGTTTTGAAGGACAAACACACGAAGACATTTGAGGATTTTGCGGGTTACGAGGAGGCTAAGGAGGAAGTGGCTGAAATCGTTGATTTTTTAAAAAATCCGCAAAAATTCAGGGATATTGGGGCTAAAATTCCCAAGGGCTGTCTAATGGTTGGGCCGCCGGGCACCGGTAAAACGCTACTGGCGCGCGCCATCGCCGGTGAAGCCAACGTACCTTTTTTCAACATGAGTGGTTCGGATTTTGTGGAGATGTTTGTCGGTTTAGGGGCTGCCCGCGTCCGCGATACCTTCGAACAAGCCCGCAAAAGTGCGCCGTGCCTTGTATTCATCGATGAAATCGACGCCGTTGGCCGCAATCGCGGGGCCGGTATTGGTGGGGGGAACGACGAGCGGGAGCAGACTCTAAATTCCCTCCTCGTCGAAATGGACGGCTTCGAAGAAAATAACGGTGTGATTGTCATTGCGGCGACTAACCGCCCCGACGTCCTCGATAACGCCCTACTCCGCCCGGGCCGCTTCGACCGCCAAGTGGTTATCGACATCCCCGACCTCCTCGGCCGCCTCGCCATTTTAAAAGTCCACGCCAAGCGCTTCAAGTTAAAACCGAGTATTAGTCTGAAGGAAATCGCCCGCCATACTTCCGGGTTTTCGGGCGCCGACCTCGAAAATTTACTCAACGAAGCGGCGTTACTCTGTGCGCGCTACGACCGCAAGGAAATCGACCGCCCCGAAATCGACGAGGCCTACGACAAAATCGCCTACGGACGCGAGCGCCGCAAACTTATGGATACGAAGGATAAAAAGATTACGGCATTTCACGAGGCCGGCCACGCGATTATCCAAGCCGTCATCGATACCGGCGACATACCGGTCCACAAGGTGACCATTCTCCCCCGCGGACAAAGCCTCGGCAGTACCATGTTTATCCCCAAAAAAGATATCCTCAATTACTCCAAAACCAACATTTTAAACAATATTTGCTGTTCCATGGGGGGGCGAGTTGCGGAGGAGATCGAGTTCCAGGAGCTGACGAGTGGTGCCGCTGCGGACATCAAATCGGCCACTAAACTCGCTCGCCGGATGGTTTGCGACTGGGGGATGAGTGACCTCGGTACCGTCGCTTACGGGGAGAATCAGGACCATATTTTCCTCGGCAAAGAGATCGCCCGCCAACAAAATTATAGCGAACAAACCGCCCAAAAAATCGATAACGAAATCACCAAAACGATCCAAAATGAGTACAACCGCGCCCACCAAATCCTCCGGGAACGCTACGACTTACTCGCAAAACTCGCCAACGCCCTCCTGAGATACGAGACCGTCGAGGGCAGAAGCGTGTACGAGCTGGTCAAACACGGCGATTTTCAGACAAAACCGAGTGGCAATCTGCGTTCACGCCGCCCTAAAAAACAAAAACCAAAGGAAGAAACGCCCGCAAACGGTACGCCGCCAACGGAAAAAATACAGCCCAATGAAAAAAAGCTTGAAAAAGAATCTTAAAAATTGAAATAGGGAACGGGACAGAAATATGAGCAGCGACCTATCATTTTTGGATTTATTTTTTGAGACCATCACCTACATGTTCGTTGTCACGAACCCGCCAACTGCCATCGCCATTATGTTGGGGCTGACGCGGCGCTGCACCATTGCGGAGCGGCTACAAATTTCGCGTCAAGTATGTTTGGTGGGTGGGGGTTTACTATTTATATTTGCTATTTTTGGGAAAATCATTCTCGACGACATTTTTCACATTTCGACCGAAGCGTTTCGG
>JAIROS010000009.1 GCA_031257405.1 Puniceicoccales bacterium
TATCATCAGTGATGCGCTTTTTCAATCCTCCGTCGTAGGCAAGCCACGGCGATTTTTCATCATTATTTTCAATACACTGCTCAACGGCCTCATATGCCCCAATTGCAGTGGTTTTCAAGGCTGCATCTCCAGGGGATGCTTGGAATGTTTTATCGGCGGTTTTAGCGGTTTGCATTTTTTTTACAAGTTCCAGCAGCGCAGCCAGTTCTGCATTAAACTTCGCTTGCAAATCATCGGCAATTGCAACCCCACCAATCGCATTTAATTTTGCCGCTTCGATGCCATCCGTATCTGTTAAATCGTTAATCAACAACATGCACATTTCCACGCTTGCTTTCAGATAGGCGACGTTTTGCAAAAGCCTGTTCTTTAACGGATCATTAAACGTAACATGCGTCTCAATCGCCGTTTTAAGCGCATTCAACGCATTCAACGCCGCCCGCCCAGCATCTTCCCCGGGGTCCTTCTTAAATGCCGCTATTTTTGTATCTACGTCGGTGATCGCAGCCTTACAGGCCTCCGTTCCTGTAGTTTCTTTCAAAATTTTCTGGCTGTATTCCGTGTTTTTACTAGCAAATTTCTTTGCTGAATCAATTGCCACTTGAAGAAAGTTCGCGCTCTTATCCTTTCTCCCAAACGCAACAAAAGCATTCGCCAATCCAATGGAGTGCTTATAATACTTAATATCTTCCAAAACAAGTTTGTCGACGTCGCCCGCTTCAATTCTTTCAATCTCACCCAACGTTTTCTTCATCGCTTCGCCCGACATATCCGAATTGTAAAATTCATCGACAATTGCTTTTAATTGTTGCCGCTTGGTATGTTTCGCCACTTCCTGCTTCAATTGCTCAGCGCAAGCAATAATGCCCTTTTGTATATCATTTATATACAGTTGGTATGTAGTAAAATCGATTGTCGCTTCACCCACAGTAATCGGCTCTTTTGCCTCCGTAATGATCTGATCTAGACTCGATATCAGGGTTTTTTCATCTTTACCCCCAGTGCCAGTTGTGAAATTTTTAACATCCTCCCTAGCGGTATCTATTAATGGTATATATTTTTTTGATAAAATTTCTATTCCTACGCAACGTTCTTTCCACCATTGAGAAGAAAATGCCGTGGCGCTTTTGTTTGGCGATTTATCATGCCGATCCTGGGCGTCAGTAATGGTCTTGTTTATGCCATTTAGCGCCGTTGCTTGGTCCATTCCATGGTAAAGATAGGCGAAAAAATAGTAATATAAATCAATCAGTATTTGGTCTAAATCGTTCCACCTATTAAGCGCATTTTTCATTTCATCAAGTGTTAGCTTTTTTTGACACTCGGTAACTTTCTCTTGAATCGCTTCCTTAGCCTGTTTACAGGCATTAGCTAACGCTTCCAAATTTCCAAATTTTCCTTCTTGTGGCGCTGCATTTTGGAACCCATAAAATAGGGTGGAGACACCCTCTTTAGTAGACAGATAGCTTTTAACATCAGCCAACTTTATCGTTAACTTTTCGCTATAATTTTTCGCCGTTTGCTTCAATTCTGCAATGGAAACCCCGTCGACAGCGTTATTTACTGCCAAAATCGCCGTTTCCAGCTTGTTAAGTTTGTCTTTGTCACTTGGTAGACTCCAGGACAAAGTACCGCTAAAATGATCATCACATTTCGAATGATCAGCCCCACTCAACTGGAGTGCTGCCTCAATTTTCTGAAAATATTGTAATGCGCTGGTAAATTTCCCTTGAATTTCAGTTTTCAATTTTGGTTTGGAAATCACATCAATTTTAGCTTTGAGCGCTCCAGCATCTGTACACAATTTTTCTGCATCAACCGCCGTACATTTATCTTTCTTGGAAAATGCATCGAAAAGAGCCACGATTTCCTGTTCCACTTCCCGCGCGCGCTTCGTATCAACCACGCCGCGCCATGTTACTCCTATTTCCCGTTGCCGTTCAGTAATCCACGTCTTCCAGTTTCCTAAAACAGAAGTCGGTAGCCATTTTAAGCCACTTATGCAGGTTTGAAAGTCTCCCATTAATTTTTCTACTGCCTTTTTTTTCGTTTCATCCGTTTGATCTCCCGTGAATGCAGCGTACGCACCACCAACCTTCTCCAGCGCTGCGATAAACGCTAAATAATTATTTTTACGATCATCAAACTGCACTTGAAAACCGCCTAAGTCTTCTGTAGGGTTTACGCCCTCGATAGCCGCACGCGCCTTTTGCGCTTCTGCCTGAATATTTTTTGGATTTTTTGGTAAACCCACCGTAGCATCACAAAAGCCCCAGAATGCCGAATCCATTTCTGTGCGTAACATCCAATAATAGGCCCACTGTCTGATCTCCGTTTGGAAGGATGCGTTGGGAATATTATCGTTGGTATCTAAAACCTTTTGCATTGCGCTCTCTAGAGCTTTTTTTTCTGGAGCATTTTTTTCGCCTTGCGTTGGTTTTTGTAAAAACTGTTTTACGGCAATTTTGGCATCCTTTATCGCATTTATATACGCAATTTGCTTATCAGTTCTCGCTTGAAATTCGGTCTTAAATAATGAATCTTTTAATTCTCTTACACTTGTCTCTATATCGGAAATTTTTTGATCCAAAGCGCTTTTTGAGTTTGCCAAATCCGCATCATTCAACTCCAACCAATAATATGCAATAAACGCACAATGCAGGTCGATCTCTCTTCGTATATGCGTTCCTCCTCTTGCTTTCAATTCAACCGGAGACTGATCGTTCAAAGGTAATTTTCCGAGCGCGGTTAGAGTTTGCCTCGCCTGCACTAGACAAGAATCTTGCTTCCAGCTTGCGTCATTTTTGAAAATTTTATTTAAAAGCTCGTTCTGCCGATATTCTACAAACGGTTTCTCTATTTCGCGAAGCATGTCCTCCAGAGGTTTTTTGCAAGCAGGTAAGCCATCAGTTGGGGCTATTGAATTTTTAACGTCTAGCTCTTTAAAATCTTCTAAACATTGCCCATACAGCTTTTGAATATTCTCCCAGTCTTTTTGTAAATCGTCGAGCGATTCACCTGCTTTTAATTTCCAATTTGCATCGCATTTCTTTTCCAATTCATTTTTTAACTGCCTCGCAACGACAGCCAGCTGACAACAATCTATGTACCATTTTACGCTTTTTTTAAAGGGCTTCGAAAGGAAAGGTGCACGTTCGAATCCTGTATGGGCGGCTCGGAGGTGCGCAAGATCATTTTGCGCATCGGCTAAGTTTACATTTTTTGCACTGTCACAAATGACTTTTGCGATTTCACTCATATAGTTGAGTAAAAATTTTTCTATCTCTCCGACCGCAACTGTAGCTACACCTTCCAGCACTTTATTCCTGTCCTTGACTTTATCTTTTGTTGTAGTAAGAGCGTCTTGAATCTTTACAACATCTGTTGCAACCGTATTTAACTTTGTAGCAGCGTCTTTCCAAGCATCCCAGATTTTGAAAGCAAAATTCTGGATCCAACTACCATCTCCGTACCCCTTTTTTATTCCTTCGACAGTTTTCTTGTAGTCATCCTCCGCCTGCACTTTCGCTAGTATCGCATCGCGTTTTGTTTCCCATGGATAGGGCTTCTTTAAATCATCTTCAGATGTTTTTCCCTGCATTAGCCAATAATTCCATCTAATTGATCCGTCGCTCGATCCTTTTAAGCCTGGCAGATCCTTTAATTCACTCAATTCTTTTAATACATCTTTTGCATTTTTTTCGCCACTTGTGTAATCCTTATACAGCTGACCCACAAGCTCTTCCATATATTCGTTATATATTATAGCTCCCGTAGCGTTTGCACAAATTTTGAATACAGATTTTGATGAAAATTTACCATTGGCCAATTCTCCTTCTTTTACTATTGCAGTTGTTGCTGTTGCTGCTGTGTTTACTGTTAATTTTTGGGGACCATTGACTTTTCCAAAATTATTGACGAAATCAGCCCAACCATTTCCGCTAAACTTTGCCTTATCGCAAACGCATTGCATTATAGATATACTATCGCCTCTCTGACCTACCATCTGCGCCAAGTTATACAGCAGTGCGTATAAATTTGTTGCCTTATTATCTTTTTTTTCTTGAATGGCTTTTCCGATTTCCTCCGGCAAACACTGCGTTAGGTAAAATACCCCAAAGATCGATATTACTGCCTCGTTGAAAGCAGCTTGAAGCCCAGAAACAGAGTTAAGCTTACGGCGAGCTGTAATTATTTTCTCCACAGGGGAAATAATATCGTTGAGCTTCGCTATAGCAATGTTCATTATGCTGGATGGATTTGTGCTGAAACTGTCAAAAAATTTTGTTACTACTCCCCCAATAGCTCCCATTGCAATTCTTACTGCTGCTTCTCTATTTTCTACTGAAATTTCTCCTTCTCCTTCTAGCAACTTCTTACATGCCACTGGCGCTTGCTTTATTGCCTCCACTTCTTCAAGTTGTAAGAAGGTGCATTGTTTTTTTAATGCCTCACATTCTTTTTGGAATTCTTGAAGCCATGTTTCAAACTCAGGATTTTCACTCCAACTACGCCCCGTTTGGCATTTTCTTAACAATTCCCCTATTGTATCTTCGTATTTCTTAACTTGGCCTAGGTCTGCCTTAATATCGTTTTCACATTTTTTAATTTCGGCTGTTAATCCTCCAATTTTGGTTGCTAATGCATCAATTTTGAATTTTTCTTTACTATCTTCGGCCAATAATCTCTCGAGCATGAGGTCTTGTTTTTGTTTTTCTTTTTCATTCTTATTCTTGAATAAGTCAGAGACTTTTTTTTGAATTTCACTAAATTCAATTCCATTAACTTTCCTTGTAAGTATTATATTTTCATAGGCTTTTATTATTTTCTGCTTCTGGGTATATAATATATCAACATCGACAATCGTAATGCCATCCGCCCAACCTTGGGCTTGAAAAAACTCAAAAACCTGTTCGTAATCTTCGGTTTGTATCTTCCCCTTGAGGCTAGCGACTTTCCACGTCATCTCTAAGTCCTTGTAGAGTGTATCAAGCTCGCATCCAATTTCCTCTATTGTATTTGATTTATCGACACATTTTTGTATTTCATCTTGTATTTTTCCCTGATTTTGCACAGCAAACGGCATAGAAACTCCTTTTAAGAAGGTCTTAATCGCGTCAACAAGACCTGGGTATTCACCAAGCGAAAATTTTTTACCTTTTGGAAGAGGATCTATTTGGGGAAGAAGATCTACGGATTGTTTGACGTCTTTTACAGCTTTCACGAATTCTTCGATTTTTTTTATTTCGCCTGGGTTGGCAGCCAGCGCTGTATTAAATGTATTTTGTGCCGTCTGGATCCTCTCTTTAACCACGGTTGCCATAGCCCTTCGAACATTTCCTTCCCATTTTATTTGAACGTCCTTGGCAGCTGTAAAAGTGAACCCTCCAGTTGCATAGTTATCGCCATTTGGCTTTTTTCCTTGACTTATATTGTTTTTAACTATACTTAATTTTTCCAATGCTGTTTTCACAGCGCTTGGGGCATTTGGATCTTTTTGGTATGCCTCCAAGGCTTCGAGCACTTCCTTTATATATGTTTTTTCTATCGTCGGTGTGTTGCTCAACTCTCCCCATACGAAACCCAAAACATTTTTTTTCGATAACCCTAAAGCTTCCGCATCCATTACCACTAGTGCTGGTTTTGGTCCCACTTGTGGTTGTTGTCCCATTGGCTTTCTTGCCGTTGCCGCTGCCGTTGCCGTCGTTTGAAACGTACTTACAAATGGCACCAGCAATAGCGCCACATTCCTCATCCACGTTATGATTTTCTTTTCCATATTTCCCTTTGTCGGTCAAAATATTTATAAATTTTATGAAAAATCTCAAGCTTTTTAAATACATCTGCGCATTTTTTTACTAAATTTCCCCGAATGCCAAACCGCAACCCACTAATTCCTCCGCAGTGAAATATAAGCTTGCGAATCGTACACTTATCCTTATCCGTGGATTGCAGCCCATGACGGACCCCATTCTTAACCAAATTCGCGAGGAAATTCTTTCCAAACGCCTCTCCACAACAAAAAAAAATATCGGCACCATCGTCTCCATCGCCGACGGTACTGCGGTGCTCAACGGCCTTTCCGATGCCATGTACAACGAAATGATCGACTTCGGCCACGATATTTTTGGTGCCGCCCTGAACCTCGAAGAAGATTTCGTGGGCGTCGTGATTTTCGGTGACTGCTCCCGCTTAAAAGCCGGCGATCAAGCGACCGCAACGGGTAAATTATTATCGGTCCCCGTCGGGAAAAATCTCCTCGGACGCGTGGTCGACGCCCTCGGTTACCCCATCGACGGAAAAGGGCCCATCGCCGCAGAAGAATTTTATCCCGTCGAAAAAATCGCCCCCGGTATTATGCCGCGAAAATCCGTTAACCAGCCGCTCCAAACGGGTATCCTCGCCATCGACTCCATGATCCCCATCGGCCGCGGCCAAAGGGAACTCATTATCGGCGATCGCGCTACCGGGAAATCGACCATCGCCATCGACGCCATTATCAATCAAGCCAAAATCAATCGGGAGGGTCTCGCTTCCAATGACCCCAATTTTCGCCCCGTCTATTCCATTTACGTCGCCATCGGCCAAAAAAATTCGACCATCGCCCGTACCATTAAAACGCTCACGGATCACGACGCTATGCCCTTCACCGTCATTGTCAATTCCTCCGCCGCCGATAATACCGCAAACCAATATATCGCGCCCTATGCGGGTTGTGCGATGGGCGAATGGTTCATGCAGAACGGCATGGATGCGCTGATTGTCTACGACGACCTCTCCAAGCACGCCGCCGCTTACCGCCAAATTTGTCTCATTCTCAAGCGGCCGTCGGGACGTGAAGCTTACCCGGGCGATATTTTTTACCTCCACTCCAAACTCCTCGAACGCGCAGCACGCCTGAATGCGACTAGTGGTAACGGTTCACTGACGGCGCTACCGATCATTGAAACGCAGGCGGGCGATGTTTCGGCGTACATCCCGACGAATGTGATTTCGATCACGGACGGCCAGATTTTCCTTGACACGGATCTTTTTAACAAAGGTATACGGCCGGCAATTTCCATTGGGATTTCGGTATCGCGGGTTGGTTCGGCGGCGCAGATAAAGGCGTTCAAGCAGGTAGCGGGGAAGTTAAAGTTGGAGTTAGGGCAGTATTACGAGCTGAGTTCTTTTGCGCAATTTGGGTCCGATCTCGACGCTAAAACGCAGCAGCAGATTGATCGTGGGGCGCGGATTGTGGAGTTATTCAAGCAGCCGGCCAATGCGCCGCGGAGTGTCGGGGACCAAATTATTCTTCTTTGGGCGATTAGGAGTGGTATTTTTGATAAGGTGGAATTGAGGCGTGTGAGTGGGGTAGCGGAGTCTTTATTGGCTTATTTTTCGACGAGTGGAATGAGCGTACTGGAGGAAATTGCGAGAGGAGGCCAGCTCACGGAGGAAATCGAAACCCAGTTACTCGCCATCGCCACCGACTGGAAAAGAATCTAAACAAAAGCAGCGAATTTATTTTGCTAAATCTTTGTCGAATTTTTAATTTAAATGTCAAAAAATATATATAAATCCCACCAAAAGAAAAAATATTAAATATTGCTTGAAAATTTTCTTTTCTTAGAAGAGTTGGCTCTCTGTGAAATATTGGCTGATTATTTTCGGGATCATGCTTCATCCGCTGGGCTGGGGGCGGTCCGTACGCGCGCGCATGGACGCTAAAATGCTACAAATGACGCCCGTAAACCCGACCGATGGCCCGCAGATCCCCTCCTCGGCAGTTCGTCCCTACGCCTACAGCGGGATCCTCAAGCGCTACGAACCTCCGCTGTGGCAGTGGCTATTTCCGCAGCCCCGCTACGAGTACTACATCACCGACGAAAAGGGTAAGGCCATTATTTTTTTGGACCTCTCTGCGCTGGCGACGGGGACGCCGCTAATCAATTTCCAGGGGAAAATGGTCACGGTGAACGGGCCTTCCTCGCCGCATCGTTACCGCGGGGTCATGGTTGTAAAGGCGCAAAACATTATTGCGAGTGGGGGTATGGGTGGCAATTCTTGACGTAAAACGCCCATGAATTTTACTTTTTCGCGCGTCGCCATCGAATCCATCGACCACGTTTTACCGCCGGTCATTCTTTCTTCGGACAACATCGAATGGCAATTGGGTGCGCTTTACGAGCGGTTACATTTACCGTTTGGGCGGCTGGAACTGATGACGGGGATTCGGGAGCGGCGGTTTTGGGCTGGGGACGTTCTCCCGTCGCAGGCGAGTACGGAAGCGGCTGAAAACGTACTCAAAAAGACGGCTTTTTCCAGAAATGACATCGATTTACTGGTGCACGCTTCGGTATGTCGCGATCGTTTGGAACCGGCGACGGCGGCCTACGTCCACCGCAATTTACGGCTTTCGGCACACACATTATTTTTCGATTTATCGAATGCCTGCCTAGGATTTTTGAACGCCATGATGGCAGTTGGGGCGATGATTGAGGCGGGGCAGATTGGTTCGGCGCTGATTGTATCTGGGGAAAATGGCAAGCCGCTGCTCGACCACACGATCGCGCACCTCGGACAAAATACGACGCTCACGCGCCAGGCAATAAAGGCTTATTTTGCCAATTTGACGATCGGATCGGGGGGGGTTGCGGCGATCCTCTGCCGCGATGATTTGGCAAAAAATAGTAAAAATATATTAAAATTGCGGGCCATTTCCGCGCTGACCGACGCCGGTGGCTGCACCCTTTGCCAGGGCGACGTAACCCCCGATAATGCGCTGGCGATGCAGACGGATTCGGAAGCGCTGTTACATTTAGGGGTCCGGCTTGCCGCCGATAATTGGCGGCAATTTTTACAATATACCCGGCTCCAAAACGCGGACATAGCGCACACCATTTGCCACCAAGTTGGCCAACGCCACCGGGCGATGCTGTACCAAACGCTGGGCCTCGATCTGGAAAAAGATTTTTCGACGTTTCCGTTTCTGGGGAATACGGGTTCTGTCGCGCTCCCGCTGACGCTTTCCGTCGCCCTCGAAAAAAATATCATCGCCCCTAACGAAAAAATAGCGCTCCTCGGGATCGGCAGCGGCATTAGTTCACTGATGATGTTGGCGGAAAGTACCTAAATTTTTTGGGCGCGCGCACGAAAATGTACGGAGAAAAAAAATGAGGATCTATTTTTTAGGGATCGGAGGGACCGCGATGGGCAATTTGGCGATCCTCATGCGGGCGCAGGGATACGACGTATGCGGCAGCGACGCGAGAATTTACCCGCCAATGTCCCACCTCCTCGCTAAAAATCACATCGCTATTCACGAAGGTTATTCGGCGCAACGGTTCGAAAAATATAACCCCGACCTCGCCATCGTCGGTAATGCTATCGGGCGCGGCAATGAGGAAATCGAGTGGCTCCTGGACCACAAAAAAGTCCCCTATTGCTCGCTTCCAGAACTCATCCGCCGGACAATAATCGGTAACCGCGACGCGATCGTCGTGACCGGGACCCACGGGAAAACGACCACCACTACACTCATTAGCTACTTACTCGCGCTCAACCACTGCAATCCCGGGTATTTTATCGGCGGCGCTCCGCTCAATTTTCCGTCTGGGGCGAGCTACGGCACGGCGGCGGCGCCATTTGTGATCGAGGGCGACGAGTACGACTCCGCATTTTTCGACAAGCGCAGCAAATTTATCCACTATTCCCCAAAAATCCTGACCATCAATAACATCGAACTCGACCATCTCGACATTTTCCGCGACCTGGAAGATATTCAGCGGACATTTTCGCACGCCATTCGGCTGGTACCGGCGAGTGGCTGTGTGATTGCGAACGGCGATTCCGAAGCGATCCGCGCGATTTTACCGGTGACTTGGACGCGGACGATTTTTGTGGGGAAAAATAGCGGCAATGATTTTACCATCGGCGACGAACGGTTTACGCCCCAGGGCACGACCTTTACCCTCGGGAGTAGCGCGGCCAAAATAGCGATTCGGAGCCCACTTTTCGGCGAACACAATGTGTGGAACGTTGCCATGGCTGTCGTCGCGGCGCAGCAATATTTTGGTAAAAATTTGAACATTGATTTACAAAATTTTAAAGGAATTGGCAAGCGGCAGGAGATTATTTTTTGCGATCAAAGCACGGTTATCGTCGAAGATTTCGCCCACCATCCGACCGCCATTTCCGCGACGATCCGCGCCACTAAACAGAAATTCCCACACCACCGACTCATTACCGCTTTTGAACCGCGCAGCAATACGGCGTGTTCGGACTGTTTCCAGGAGGCGTTCATTGAGGCTTTCCGCGGGAGCGACGAAGTTTACATCGCGGAAATTTTCAAAAGGAGGCCGCATTGTCTCGATACCCGCCGATTGGCCCGCGACATCCGCTATTGTCCGGCGCATTTTACGGACACTGCCGCTATGAAGGAGATATTTCCTGCGAAAATCGGTCCCCAAAGGCAAGTTTTTTTATTTTTATCCAACGGTGATTTTTCCAACGTCGCGCAACATTTAAGGGAGACCATCGCCGCTAACCGCAAATAAATCCAACCCCACTTAAACATCTGAGCCCAAATATCCAACAAATTTTTTTATTTTTATCCAACGGTGATTTTTCTAACGTCGCGCAATATTTAAAGGAGACCATCGCCGCTAACCGCGAGTAACATCCGGCCCGGCCCGCACTCCGCTCCAAATGTCAATTCTAAATGCCAACTTCCACAACTTTGACAAAACTTCGAAAAATTCAATAATTTCGCTTGCATTTCGACAAATTTTGATTATATTATACGCCATGAATAGACGCATTCGGGATTTCATTGATAGCGATTCGAGCGGCCTCGTCGAATACCAGTGCCAGACGATTCCAAAGGACAGCTTGCACCTGCCGGGGCCAGATTTTATTGACAGAGTTTTTACCCACACAGACCGCTCCCAGCGCGTCCTCAATCATCTGGCGTGGATCATGGGCGCAGGACGTCTCGCGGGGACCGGTTACACGTCGATTTTGCCCGTCGACCAGGGCATCGAACACTCCGCAGCAGCAAGTTTCGCCCCCAATCCCATCTACTTCGACCCGGAAAATATCGTCAAACTCGCCCTCGAAGGCGGTTGCAGCGCGGTGGCGTCGACACTCGGTGTTTTGGGCAATTTGAGTAGGAAATACGCGCACAAAATCCCCTTCGTCGTCAAACTTAACCACAACGAACTCCTGACTTACCCCAATAAATTCGATCAGATTTATTTTGGGCAGGTGGAGCAGGCGTACGAGATGGGGGCGGCGGCGATCGGCGCGACTATTTACTTCGGTTCGGAGGAGTCGACTCGCCAAATCCAGGAAACAAGTAATGCTTTTAAACTCGCCCACGAGCTCGGTTTGGTGACGATTTTATGGTGTTACCTGCGCAATCCGGCGTTCAAGGCGGACCAGGATTACCACACGGCGGCGGATTTGACGGGCCAAGCGAACCACATCGGCGTGACCATCGAAGCGGACATTATTAAGCAAAAATTACCGACGAACAATGGCGGTTTCAAGGCGGTTAATTTTAGTAAAACGCACGAAAAAGTTTACACGGAATTGACAACGGAGCATCCCATTGATTTGGCGCGCTACCAGGTTGCGAACTGTTACATGGGGCGGATTGGGCTGATTAATTCTGGTGGTGCGGCCGGCGAGGACGATTTCAACGAGGCAATTAGGACGGCGGTTATCAACAAGCGGGCTGGGGGATCGGGATTAATTTGTGGTCGCAAGGCGTTTCAGCGGCCCATGGCGGACGGCGCCGAATTGCTCCACACGATCCAGGACGTTTATCTGGAGCCGTCGATTACCATCGCCTAAATTTTACTTTTATTTTATATTTTATTTATATTTTCATGACTTAAATTTTAAGAATTGAGCATATCCAGAACTGCGTTTGTTATCTTTGGGAGGCCTTCTTAGGCGGTTTGGATGGCCGTGCCTATTTTTATTATAATGCCCACCGCTGTGTTATTTTTTCGGGGCGGCGGGTTTACATCTGTTGTGATTTATTTTTTGGGAAAGTGGGAATGAAATTTTGGATTAATTTTTTATTTTTCGGAAAATTTTCCAATTTTTAGCTTGACACGCTTTATATTTCATGCGGGAATGGGCTTGTTATGAAAAACATTCATATAAATAAAGTAAGTGCGGGGATGATTTCTTTTCTCGCGTTCACCGGTACGGGATTTAGTTCTGCTCCAGGGCCTTTCTCGATATCTTCTTTACTAAACAGGCAAAAAGCTGGATTTAATCCTCATTCGGCATTTCTACTCGATTTGCCCATGCCTGCCTCATTAGGCGCAAATTCTCAATTCGAGGAGCGCTTTAGAGGCGTAGAGGAGGAGTTCGCTTTAAATTGGCCCCATGAACTAAAAGCAGTCTCGGTTTTATCATCAGATTCAAAATCAAATTCCGACCATAGCCTAAACTCCCAATCCGTTTTATCGGATTCAGAAAAAGGATTAGATGTGGAAGAAGAAGCAGCAGCAGAGCCAGCAGTCGCACAGGTTACCCGCGGTCGCCGGCTATGGACACTAGAAGAAATCGAAATACTCGTTCGAATAATGCTGGCAAATCCTAATAAGTCTCCCGAGGATGTTGCACGCGATGCCCATTCAGAGCTTCCGGGCCGACCACTATCAACAATTATAAACAAGGTCTGGGCCGTTAAACGAATTTTGGCTAACGATCTCGAATTGAAAAAACGTCTTGAGGATCCTTCCGGTCCTAATTACGCAAATGATCTTGAATCATTGTTTGAAACAATAAAAGAACAAAGGGCAGAATACCGCAAGGAACACAAAGATAAGATAAATGAGCAACAGAGAGAATATTACGATGTAAACAAAGATGAGATAAATAAGCGACGGAGAGAAGGCCGCGCGAAAAAAAAGCAGGAAAGGGAAGAAGCAGCCGCTGCAGCACAACAAGCCGCAGACAACATGAATTAATGCCGTAAAATATTGGCTTCCATTTTCCTGAAAAATTGTTCTATAGATTACATGAGTTGCCTCGATTTCACGGGAAAAGTGTTCCTGGTCATGGGCGTCGCTAATAAAAAAAGTGTCGCCTGCACCATCGCCCAGTTACTCGAAAATTCAGGCGCCCATGTCATCTATAGCGTGCGCTCTGCTATGCGCCGGGAATCCTTAAAAGATTTATTAAAAAATCGTGAAATATATACCTGCGACGTCGAAAATCCCGAGGAAATTCAGCGGCTCGCCCAAGCTATCCAAGAAAAATATCCCCAAATTAATGGCTTTGTCCACTCCATCGCCTTCGGAAATTACGCGGACGGTCCCAAGCCTTTCCACGAAACAAAACGCGCCGATTTTTTACAAGCGACCACGATTTCTTGTTTTTCATTGGTGGAAGTCGCCAACGCCCTCAAACCGCTACTGGCCCGCGACGCATCGGTCGTTACCATCGGGATTTCTTCTCAGGTTGCGGCCCCGGCTTACGGGTACATGTCGCCGATCAAGGCAGCTCTGGAAAGCGTCGTACGTTTTTTGGCAAAATCTTTCAGCAAAGACAGCGAAGTGCGGTTTAATTGCGTGAAGGCCGGGCCGTTAAAAACGAGTGCTTCTGCGGGAATTCCGGGGTACATCGCCAACTATTTATACGCCGAAAAAATGACGTTACGGAAGCGTGCGATTACGACTCAGGAGGTCGCCAACGCCGCATTATTTCTCCTGAGCGACTTAGCGAGTGGGATTAATGGCCGCGGGATTATAGTTGATGCCGGCATGGGTTTCAACTATTTCGACGAAGAACTCGTCCACTGAATTAAAATTTTCCAAATTTTTTTGACTTTTTGAAATTTTTAGCTTGACATGCTTTATATTTCACGTGAGAATAAGCCCATTATGAAATAATCGTATAAATAAAGTAAGTGGGGGATAATTTTTTTCTCGCATTAACAAGTTCAAGTTTACCCATTGAATTTTATTCTTCTTGCCATAAGTCCAATTTTCGCAATAATAAGCCAGTTTATGAAAATAGCTATTGTAGGGTCTGGATTTGTGGGAAGCGCGACTGCGTTTCAATTGATAATGAGCGGGGTTGCTCACGAAGTAATTCTGGTCGACAAAGATACGGCGCGTGCGGAGGCGGAAGCGGTCGATATCAGTCATGCTGCGCCATGTGCCTATGATAACCGCATTCGCTCGGGGGATTATAAAGACCTTGGCGGCTCTGACGTCGTTATTTTCACGGCCGGCGCTAACCAAAAACCGGGACAAACTCGTTTAGATCTTCTAAAAATTAATGCCCAGATTTTCAAAGAAATTATTCCGCAGGTCATGCGTTACGCGCCCGACGCAATTTTACTCGTCGCCTCAAATCCCGCAGATATCATGGCGGAAATTACGCTGCAACTTTCCGGTTTGCCAAAGTCGCGTGTTATTTGCAGTGGTACGGTATTGGACAGCTTTCGTTTTTGCACTGAGCTTGCGAAATTTCTAGGAATTTCCACGGAAAGTGTTAATGCCTACGTTCTTGGCGAGCACGGCGACAACGAAGTTCTTGCGTGGTCCGAGGCCAATATTGGCATTATGAATATTTACGATTTTGCGGCAATTATTGGTAAAAATTTTACAAATGACGTCATTGCTGCGATTGACGACAATGTACGGAATGCGGCTTATAAGATTATCGAAGGGAAGCGGGCAACATTTTATGGAATTGCCGGTGCTTTAACAAAAATTTGCCATTCTATCGCCATGGACTCCAATGCCATTTTACCTATTTCGTCGCATCACAGCACGATTGAAGGCGCTCGCGATATTTGTTTAGCCATGCCGACGATCGTCAATCGTTCGGGAATTGTAAAAGTTTTATATCCGAAACTCGCCGAAAAAGAACACATAGCTCTCCAAAAGTGCGCTCAAGTTATCGAAAATTATACCCAGCAAATCGTTACGGAATTATAATTCGGCGTTTGCTTTCGCCTGAAACATAAATTTTCAGTAAAATATAGACTTTTGGGAGTTAGCAAACAAAGTAACAATAAAAGTCTTGACAAATTATTTTATTCGGAAATAAAATTTTTTTAAAACTAAAAACATTACAAGTCAAGAAAAAGCGCCCCTCTCGAAACGCTTTTCCCTTAGCTACTCTATTTCAATCGCCATAGCTAAATATTTTTTCCTCTATTTCGATCTATTTTTTCG
This sequence comes from Puniceicoccales bacterium, assembly GCA_031257405.1. Classification (GTDB taxonomy): domain Bacteria; phylum Verrucomicrobiota; class Verrucomicrobiia; order Opitutales; family LL51; genus LL51. The sequence goes on from JAIROS010000009.1 coordinate 15,192, forward strand.
TCCCTGGTCGCCGAAGCCCCAAATGGACTCTTTTCCTTCCTTCTTTAAGGAGCCCTCGAACTTTTTCTTCCGCAGATAAGTCGAACTCTAGCAAAGAGAGTGCCGAGACGTTAACCGGTCGCTCTTTTCTTTTTATCTCATCATTTAGTAACTGATGTAGCAATCTTAATTTTTGTTCCGTTTCCTTTAGTTTTATTTGCCGTTCTGGGTCCGATCCATTATCTAGTCGTTGTATTTCTTCAGATAATCGCTCATCCATATCTCTCTCGCTTTCCACCGGCCCTAAGGACGTTTCTTCCCATATTCGTTGAATTTCTTGATTTATTTGCCCTAGCAATCCTCCTCTTCCTTCTTCTTGAGCTACATCGAAGGGCGTCTGCTCTGCGTCATTCCGGGCATTTATATCTGCTTTGCTCCCCACCAAAAAATATACATTTCTAAAATTCCTCCTTCTCGCAGCCCAATGCAAAGGCGTCCAGCCAAGTATATCTGGCCTATTGACCTCTATAGCTGGCTGCGCCAATAATAACCTTACGGTTTCAGTTTGCCCATGGGATACAGCCCAATGCAAAGGCGTCCAACCACGAGAATCCAACGCATTGACATCAGCTGAATGATTCAATAATAATTTTACGACCTCAGTTTGCCAAAATTCTGAAGCTATATGTAAAGGCGTCCCGCCGATAGGACCCCGCGCATTGACATCTATTTTTGGATGTGCCAACAATAATTTTACGACCTCAGTTTGCCCAAATTCTGAAGCTACATGTAAAGGCGTCTCGCCAAATATACCTGGCTCATTGACCTTTATAGCTGGCTGCGCCAATAATAATTTTACGGTTTCAGTTTGCCCATCGGATACAGCCCAATGCAAAGGCGTCCAGCCACGAGAATCCCGCACATTAACATCTATTTCTGGATACTTCAATAATGATTCTACGATACCTTTTCTTTCCTGAGGAGGAATATAAGCTATTTTCGCAAGAAAATGTAGCAATGTATTCTCGCCACCAATTCTTCTATTTATATCTTCTTCTAGACTTGGATAAGCATGCAATAAGACTAAAAACGATTCACTTGATATGGCACTATACCTCAAAGCATGATACAAAAGCGTATGGCCCTCATATAATTCCACATCAGGATTCATACCAAAGGCTATAAAATCTCTTAACAGGTCCACATTGAGGAATAAAGAACATAAACGGTGAACAAAACTTAGTCCTAGATCTTTCATCCTATTTGCTAACAAATTAATCATGGCCTGATCATTTTTTCTTGCGGCCAAATAGAGGGGATTCCAACTAATATTTCCTATTGTCACAGAATGTATTAACAGCTGCCGACAATCAAATTCCGACTTGCCACTAAAGATCGCCTCTACCGCTTCTACATCTCCTGAGCCTACTGCCTTCCATAAGTCACTTTGCTCTTGACTTTTAAACTCTCCATGTTCCAAAATTTTCTCTATCGGCCACATTCCTACTGGCAGGTCTGGCTGCGCCTCTACTCCGGGTTCCGCTTCCACTGGAAGTTCCACTGCGGGCGGTCCTTCTACTCGTGGGCTTGGCTGCGCCTCTCCTTCCTGCGCCCTAAGTATCTCCTCTTCACTCATAGTTCCATTTTCAGGTGGCACTTCTGGCCGGCTTTCCTCGGGAGCATCTCCAGCAACGACTCTAGATGGATCTTCTGTAGCATTAACCTGCGATATTGTGCCTGCGAAACTCCCCATAAGAAAACTTATGGCTATAATACGCCTTACTAATTTTTTATCTAGTATACTTTTCGACATAATAATTTACCTCGACACTCTTTACCGCATATTATTTCTCCTTTGTCAAGTATTTTTTTCGAAAAATTAAAAAATTTGCGCCACGCGACGAATAAACAAAAAAAAGCCCTATAAAAGCGCTCTTTTGCTAATTATTTAAATATCTTTTCTGTGCGCTGAAAAAATCTACCTCGCGGCACCCATCTCCTTTCCTCCACAGCAATCACACGCCGCTTGCCTACTCCTTCAAATACTCCCGGCGGAGGATGCGGTAAAACTTCATGGGCTCAAATTTCCCCTCCTTCTTCGCAAAATCATCGCGCTCACACTCCAATTTGAAACCGCATTTCTCAATCACCCGCTGTGACGCTATGTTGATGCTCAGGTGGTTGACGTCCAGGCGATTCATCTGCAAATCCCTGAAAACATAGTCAATAACACGCCTCGCGACCTCCGTCATGTACCCCTTCCCGCGGTGGTCCTTGTGCAACCAAAAATGGATCTCCGCCCGATCGTGGCTATGTTCCAAAGTCAGTCCGATCACGCCGATTAGCCGGTCGGCTCCGGGCAACGCAATCGCCCAGTAAAGGGAATGTCCGCGGGCCATGTTCCATGATATATTTTTTACATAATCCACCACCCGATCGTGCCCAAACGGCCACGGCATAAACGCCAGCATAAATACCGTCTCGTAATCCGCAAAAATCTCGGCCAACGCATCGATATCGCGCTCTTCGATGGCACGCAAAATGAGGCGATCCGTTCCCAAATCCGGCGCCACACTTAACCCGGAGAATTCACGATTTTTTACATTTGTTGGATTTTTTTTACGCTCCTCCAATCCCTTGAGGACTTCCGCCGAAGGCTGTGACAGGTAGGGCGTGGGGGATGATTTATCGCCATTTGCGACGGTAGGGGCCGCCTTTGTACACCGCTGGCAACGGTGAAAAACCTTGTATAATTCACGCTTCCCGACCCCCCACAGGCCGATCAAAAGCAGCACACCTCCCATGCCTACCCAACAACGACGTACGAATTTTTGGTTCATTTTACTTCACCTTTCTTTTTAAAATTTTCACTGATTTTTTCCATATTGTGCGCATTCTTCCCGCAGTAAACTGTAAAATTTGACGTCCTCAAATGCCCCGAAACGCCTGATGTACGCCCGCATAAGCCCCTCAAATACAAAGCCACACTTCCCGATTACCCGCTCCGATCGGACGTTGCGCGCCATGTGATTGACCTCCAAACGATTGAGATGAATGTGCCCGAAAGCGTAGGCGATGGCACGTTTCGCGATCTCCGTCCCGTACCCCTGCCCCCAATAGCGCTTCCCTAGCCAGTAATGTAATTCGCCCTTTGCGTGTTCCGGGAAAAGTGAGAGCCCCGCCGTGCCGATGAACGTTTCCCCCAAATATACACCCCAAAAACATCCCGCATCCATCGCACACATCCGATCCACTTGAGTCAACCATTGGAGGGCATCGGTTTCGGTGTAGGGCCAGGGCGCGTAGGTGAGCATGAGCACCGTTTCGTAGTCGGACAGCCAGTGGACGATGGCGCTCAAATCTTCTTTGCGAAGCGGTTTCAGCAGCAGGCGTTCCGAAGCTAGTGTGGGGCAGCGACGTAACCCATCTGTCGCGACGTCTAACATCATTTTACGCTCCAAACATCATCATTCCCGGCATTCCAATACCACCCATTGGCATCCCTCCATTGCCGATCGCAGCTTCTTCCTCTTCCTCCGTCATCGCATTCCACTCCTCCAGATGCTTGGTGTCCCAGTGCTCCATCGCGTTTACAAATCTCTCCAGCAACTTGTAAAATTCCAAACTACTCATCATATTCATGTCGCAATATTGGATGAGGGTCAAGGTACCGTCGGCGGGGTCGAGGGACAAATTTGCTCCCGCCGTATCCGCCCAAAAATAGCAGCTCTCCAGCAACCCGCGATAGTACACCGCCTTATCGTCGGGCAACGCTCCGATATACGCCAGGAAGCAGGCCTGTTCCTTTTCCGGGTCCAGGGAACATTTTACAAAAAATTTCCCATCGAAAGCCATATAGCAACTATTTTCCTCGTCGACTTCGAGGTCCGCGATTTTAAGTTTTTCGCTCAATTCCTTGACATAGGACCGGAAAACATCTAAACAATTATCCATAGTTGGAGGGGAAGCATATATATTTTTTTACAAAAAACAATATTTTTTTAATAAAAAACGTTATTTTGCGCAGTGCGCGCATTGATTAAAAGACTAATGGGGCAGAACGCAAACGGATTTCGGCCGGTAATGATTCCTGAGGTGGGCGGCGGCTAGGGGCGGTGCGTCACAATTGATTTGAACTATGGCAAAAAATTTTTTTCCTCCCCATTATGAATTTACACGTCAATTGGCTGTCGCCCATTAAATGCTGTTTCGCGAAAATCCTAGCGCTCATCATCAAAATTTGGACAAAAACCATGCGCATCGAAATCAGTCAGCAGGATATCGATTTACTCGAAAAATATAGCCGCTCAGCTAAAATTTGCGCCCTCTGGCATAACCGCCTATTCATCGCCTCTGAACTCTTCCAGCGCTACTTCCGTAACACAAAAATGTACGGCCTGATCAGCCCCAGTAAGGACGGCGCCTGGCTGACGGAAATTTATAAAAATATCGGCATCCATTCGGTACGCGGGTCGACGAAGCGCGGCGGTAAGGCGGCTTTATCGGAAATGGCCAGCATTCTCGGCGCAGGGGGGAGTATCGCGCTGACACCGGATGGTCCGCGTGGCCCGAAATACGTCGCTAAACCGGGGATCGCGGCGCTAGCAAAGGAGACAAACGTACCCATTATTCTCGCCAGTATCAGGATCGCGAACGCGTGGCGCTTCAATTCCTGGGACCAGTTTTATTTACCCAAACCATTTTCGCAAATATCGGTCAAATTCCACGCCATTACGGCCGAAAGTTACGCCATGCAGACGCCGGAGGAGTTACTGGCGCGCATCCAAGACACACTCTACAAAATCAACGCCAAAAATCGCAAGGAATACTGTTTTGCTTGAAATTTTGGGGAAAATTGAGTAAAAACTGTATTAAAATATTTTTTTTGCACAAATTCGATTTTTTTCTCCAAAAAATACTTGACAACCGCGGGAGGCACTGTTATTAATCAATGCATAATTTTTTAATTTAACGGAGAAAAAGGATGGCCAACAAAAAAGCAGCGGAGAAGAGTATGAGGCAAACGGCGGGGCGCACGGCGCGCAACCGGATGATCATGAGTCGTTTAAGGACGGGGTTGAAGCGGGTATTAGCTTTAGCCAAGGAGAGCGGCGAGGGTTTACGGGAGGCGGCGATTGATTATGTTTCGATGCTTGACAAGGCGGCAAAAGTTGGAGTAATCCATCATAATAAGGCGTCGCGCCACAAAAGCATGATGGCCAAGTATATATTTTAGAGAATTTCCCATCCATATCCCATCCAGCCCTCGGTTTTTAACCGAGGGCCTTGGGAAGGGGTAGTAAATAAATGAAGATTTTTATATTTTTTTCTTGTAGTAGGAAGTTTTCTTACTAAGTTAAGTGCAGTCGGAAGGATTTGTAATGAAAAAGTTAGAAAATTGTTTAATATGGTTTACGTTGTTAGGTGGAAGTTTTCCGTCACTCGTGGCAGGTCCTGCTCCTGATTCCAAGGGGGCAGCTGCGCCGGCAGACGCGAAAGCTTCTGGCATTCCTGTTTTTACCAAGGAACAAACATTCGAATACTTTGAGATCTACGGTCAATTGGTTGTTTCCAATGCGAATATCACTAGCTTAGGTTTTAAAAACGAAGAGGAAAAGAGTGCATTTTTGAAAGGGGTAAGAAATGGAGTAGATGGCAAGGCGCAGCCGCCAGATTTGGAGAGTAAGTGGCCAAACATCGAGGCTTTTCTTTTCCAAAGGGAGCAGGAGAAGCTCGAAAGTACGAAAAAAGAGGGGGAAGCGTTTCTCAAAAAGCAAGCTAGTGAGTCGGGGTATCGTACGGAGAATGGGCTTGTTTTCAAGATTATTACTCCGGGAGACGCCGTCCGAGTCACCGAAACTTCTGAGGTAAAAGTTTCTTACACAGGGAAATGCAATGGTGTGATTTTTGATAGTGCAGATGGAGTCAAAGTATCTTTGCAAGATACGATAGAGGGGTTTTCACGGGCGGTTAAGTTGGTGGGACAAGGCGGTCAAGTGCATGTTTTCATGTCGCCTGATTTAGGTTATGGCGAAGAAAGTTTTGGTCCCATTCCCGGTGGATCTGTTTTAGAATTTACGATCACTGTCCACGGCATTACCAATACACCTGAGACTCCTCCGCCTGCTTCCGCAACTGCACCGGCTCCGGTACCAGCAGCCGTTCCCGCATCGGCATCGACAAATGCTAAATAGTGGTTTTGATTTTGTTTAAAAAGTAAAAAAATGAACCCGTTCTTCATCGAGCGGGTTTTTTAATGTCTTTATTTCTAAAGAGTTACTGCCGCCTGTATCCGGCGACTGTATACAAAAACAACGCTCGGTCGTTCTGCGCCCAAATCCGATCCCGTAGAAATACCGCCGATCGAACAATATTTTAAAAGCCCGTCACCGAACGGGCTTCTTTACACTTCTCACTTCCCAAAAAATTTACCGCCCATCTCAATGTAATCGCATGCGCAGTATGGCACTCGGTCGTTCCGCGTCCAAATTCGATCCCACGGGAATCCCAGTTTCATCGATTGCGCGCGCCTCCTCGGCGGCTTCCTCGGGAACCCATAACTCCGATTGCAATACAACCTCGTCGCCGTCAAGCAAAATTTTCCCGTTCGCCAAAGCATGATTTAAATTGCGCGAAGGTAAAAAAGGATCGAATAATTGTTTGCCGCGACTGTTCGCACTCGACCCGTAGTGGAGGTAGGCAAAAACAGGGATCGCGCCCGCCGGCGAAATGCCGTATTCGTCGGGATCAACGTAGTCTTCCGCAACCAATTCCTGAAAATTGGGATCAAAGAAAAACGAGTGACTGGCCTGTAACGAACGCGAACAGCAGCAGGAACAACAAAATAGGCGCTTCAAACATTCCATACAGCCGCCCCGATTGCGCGTATCCCGCGGAGCATCCATTAAATCGAAGGCCGTATCCAGTAGGGCGAGGACGTTAAAATGCCCGTCGCGCGAAAAACTTACCGTCTCCCCAGACATATTTTCCTCGATGCGCCGCAAAATATTGCGCCGTTCCTGGTCCAATTCGATTTCGCCGGGCTGTAAATCCCCTCGGCATATGCCGCGAATCCGCTCCCAATCGAGTTCATCCGCCAAAAGTGTGTGTTCTTCGCCGAATTCCTCATTCGATTCGATGCCATTTTGCTGCCGATACATCCCCAGCGCGCGATTCAATACATCGAGTAGACCTTCCCGCGTCACATGGTCCGCTCCCAACCGTTCGCGACTAAGTATGCGCCGAATTTCTTTCCAACAGATGATTAAATTGGGATTTTCCTTATAAATCCAATGATGCTCATCGGCCGCATCGAAGCGCTCCGGATCGAGATGGCACCTGAAAAATCGCATCAGAAGGAGCTGATTATTGTGGGCGCACTCCGAAGCAATCGCCCGGTAAAAAACGTCGTAAGCGGCGTCGCAAGCCAAGTGTCCCAGCGGCAAATAACCGTGTAAACAAGCCATCGTTACGATATCCCGAAACGCAAAATGATTAACCATATTATCGCGGCCCACAAACGCATCGTAGGCATCAACCGTTTCCTGATCCGCTGCTACGCGCGGCGCCGATAGGAAATATCCGAAAAATCGCGGCGTCTGGATGTTATCGACAAAGCCGGGTAAACATCGCAATGTATGGCCAAAAATATGTAAAATTCTGGGTAGCGCGACCTGTGCAAGCCCGCCGCCCTGACTGTGCCCCGTCACCACAAAACGTATTTTACCGCGCTCCTCCGCTGGAATTTGCCCCACTGCCTGGACAATCGCCCGCTCAAGAGGATAAATATAATTCAATCCCAAATCAGGCAACGGATCCCTAACTTCCCCGTCCGCAACCATCTGAATCAACTCGGTCCAAGGCAGGTCGCAGGAGAGCACTTTCGTCGTGTACCCCGCATGCATCCTCCCCGGAAATCCAAATTCCTCCTCGCCAACTTCCAACGGCGCGACATCGTAATTCGTCGCCCAACTAGCACTCAATAAACCCGATCCCGGCTGGAAATCTTCCCCCTGCGACCCCCGGAAAACAACCGCAACCACGTAATAGGGGCAATCGTCGTTAGGATTCATGAGCGCCACAAATCCCGGAAAATCGACTTCGGCCGAAAACGCTCCACCCGTTACGAATTCCAGACCCCGATTGAGCATCCTGCGCACGAATGAAGTTCGCTCGATACTGCCGTGTGTACCCGTAAAATTCCTGTCAACAAGCCATTCATGACCCGTTTCGGGCATGATGAGTTGACTTCGGGAGAGCATCTGCGTTCCGTTCCGAAATACATTGGCGGCATCCCGTTCCGTGCGCGAATAACTGAGCTTAATCAAGCGGAGCAAGTCCGGTTGTATCGCCTGAAACCACGGCGCAACGGATACGTTCCCGTCAAAATCCGTTCTCACAATCGGCCCATTCACATCCGCCGGAGCACTTTCTCCCGCGAACATAAATTCCGCGGCCTCTAATTCCGGATCCGCACCATCCGGTGCCGACCCCCATAAACCATGGCATAAACATGCCACCCACGCTAAATTTAATAATCTTTTCATCGTTTTACTCCGACGATGAGAGTATATTAAATGGCGATAAATTTACAATAAATTTATTTTATTTTGAAAAAATTCTTCACAAAGCGACATAGCAACGACTTTTCCGGCCGTCTCGGAAAGACCGCCGCGCTGCGATAATTCCAACACTACATCACTCCAATGCACCATTTCACCCACGCTTACTCCGTCGCCGGAGTACGCCCAAAACAAAATCGGGTGCCACCGTGGACGAAAATTTTCAAAATGCAACAAAAAAATTCATAATTTTGCAGAAATAAATGAGCGATGGATTTCGAGCGTCGTCTGGGCGTCGACTTTCACTTCAAAGCGATCGGATTTCACAGCACGAATCTCGCCAAAAATCCCGGATACCGTCAAAATTTTATCGCCCGCCTGCAAAGTATTGAGCATTTCCTCGTGTTTTTTTTGCTTTTTTTTCTGGGGAGCAATCAAAATAAACCACATTCCCAAAAATAAAAATAGCATGATTAGCATCTCGATGCCCATCGATCGCCCCGCCGCCTGTTCCGCCGTCGCCGTAACCATGGCGCCCATTAAATTCCTCTTCCCAAAACCGCAAGCTCCTTTTTAACAAAATGCTCCAAAATCCCCGGACGCCGAAATCGCTGAAAAAATATCCCGCGCCCGCTCTATTATTTAAAAAAATAATCCTCCCACTCCCGACAAAGCGCGTGGTAAACCGGCAAATGCAACTCCTGAATCGCGAATGTTTCCCGCTCCGGGACACAAATACACGCCGCACAATGGCGACACATTGCGCCGCCCGTCGCCCCCGTTAACCCGGCGACTTTCATCCGTTTTGCGTTAGCGACCCGGATCGCGTGGAGTATATTTTTGGAATTTCCGGACGTCGAAAGCGCCAAAAAAACGTCCTGTGCCTGCCCTAAACCTAAAATGAGTTGCGCAAAACCGTAATCGGCGTGGCGGTCGTTGGCGTAAGCTGTGTAAAAAGATGTAAAATCCGGCAGGGAAATCACCGGCAGCGCGCCCTCCAATTGAGAGGCCTCTTCCTCCCCCAATTCCGCCGCAATATCCTCCGGAATGGGCCGTTTTTTACAAAAATTTTTCAATAATTCCCCGGCGATATGACCCGCATCAGCCGCACTACCCCCGTTTCCCGCGATCAGCAGTTTTCCGCCACCCTCAAAAGCAGTAATCACCACGTCCCGTACCGCCTCAATCGCCCCGCGACAGGCATTTAATTGCGGATAGCGCCGACACAAAAGATCAATATTCCCCATGTCGACGAATATGTAAAATTCCCACCGCAGGCCAGAAAATAGTATTGCAAGATTGAAAAATAACGCCGAATCCCTATGGAAATATCTCCGAAAGAATTTTCATGCTTGCTTTTAATAATATTTTTCGCGAAATCCACTGGCTACTGGACCTTTTGCGGCGGATCGGGTATGCTTTCGGGAGTTCCTTCGCCGTCGCAGCGATTAGCGCCCCCTTTGTCATAAAATACCTCAAAAATCGCAAGATGGAACAAGTATTGCGCTCCCAAAATGAAGTCCGGAATCTCGCCCAGTTACACAGCGCTAAAGCCCGTACGCCGACGATGGGTGGCATTATCATCGCCATCGCTACCCTCTGCGGGACCATTCCTTTCGTCCGCTGGAATAGCCAAGTTACCCTCGCGATTTTCTGTTACCTGGCGCTTGCCGCCGTGGGATTGATCGACGACCTCGCCAAAATCCGTACCCAAAATACTCGCGGTGTACCGGGCCGCATCAAATTACTCATCCAATTCACCGTCGCTGCCACCGTCGCCGCTGTCCTCCACCATTACCCGGATTTTTACAAAACTTATACCACTTTGCCCATACCTTTTTTCGGGCGGGCGTTGCTATTGCCTTCGTTTGGGTGCTTTGTTATTTTCCTTTTTTTTGTACTTTCCGGGACCAGTAACGCCGTGAATCTCACCGACGGCCTCGATGGACTCGTTACCCAATGCGCCATTCCCATTTTACTTTTTTTTGGGGTTCTCGCGGTCCTAACGGGGAATATCGTCACCGCCGCCTACTGCGCTTTTCCGCACATCCCCGGCAACGGAGAGCTCGCGATTTTATGCGCTGCTACGTTGGGGGCATTGCTCGTATTTCTCTGGCACAACGGCTATCCGGCTGTTATTTTCATGGGCGACATGGGGTCTCTATCTTTGGGCATGCTCATTGGCGTTGTTGCTTTGCTGACGAATCATCCTTTACATTTAGTTTTTGTGGGCGGCATATTTGTTTTAGAAACGCTATCGGACGTCATTCAAGTGGCGTCTTTTAGATACTTTGGAGGGCGGCGTGTTTTCAGAATGGCTCCGATTCACCACCACTTCGAACTCGCTGGGGTCCACGAAGTCAAGATTACGCGGTGTTTTGGGATGATCACGTGGGCGCTGGTACTTTTAGGAATTTTTTCACTAATAATTAAAATTTAGGATTATGTGCGGCATCATTGGATACGTTGGCAAAAAACAGGCGGGGAGCATTTTAATTGACGCCCTGAAACGGCTGGAGTACCGCGGCTACGACTCGGCTGGACTCGCTCTGTTGGATCGCGGGAAAATTTTCCCACTCAAGCGCGTCGGGAAAGTTTGCGAATTGGAACGGGCACAGCGCCACTTCCGCCACTCGGGTACCATCGGCATCGGCCATACCCGCTGGGCAACCCACGGTAACGTCTCCGAAAAAAATGCCCACCCCCACCTGAGTAACGGTAGCCACTTCGCCATCGTCCATAACGGCATTATCGAAAATTATCTGCAAATTAAAACATTTTTATCGGAAAAAAATTACACTTTTTACTCCGATACGGACACGGAAATCCTCGCCAACCTCATCGATTACCACCACCATAAAGCAACTCACCTCCCCTTCGCAGAAATCGTCCGCAAGAGCCTCCTGCACGTCGAGGGGACCTACGGCATCGCGGTCCTGGGAAAGCCCTTCCCGGACGAAATCGTCGTCGCCCGAAAAAGTTCGCCCCTACTCATCGGATTGGGCGACGGCGAAAATATTATCGCCAGTGACGCAGCGGCAATCGCTCGCTACACGAAGCGCGTCGTTTACCTGAATGACGGCGAAATTGCTTCGGTGCGCCCCGACCATTTTTCCGTGATGACCGCCGATGAAAGTTCCGTCGATACCGTCTGCCACGAATTGGATTGGGAAATCGCCGATGTGAATTGCGACGGCTACCCCCACTTCATGCTGAAAGAAATTTTTGAGCAGCCCACGGCAATCGAAAATGCTATGCGCGGACGGTTTACGCGGGACGGCAGCTCCACGAAATTCGGAGGCCTATCGCTGACGCCAGAAGCCCTGCGGTCCATCGATCGCCTATTTTTTTGCGCCTGCGGAACCGCTTACCACGCCTGCCTGGTCGGGAAATATCTCATCGAAAAATACGCGCGCATCCCGGTGGACGTGGAATATGCTTCCGAATTCCGCTACCGCAACGTCCCGTTACAACGCAACACACTGGTCTTCGTCGTGAGCCAATCGGGGGAAACCATCGACACTCTGGCGGCACTTTACGAAGCTAAGCGCAAGGGATATCCGGTGATGGGGATTACGAACGTCGTGGGTTCATCGATCGCGCGGGCCACCGACGCCGGCATTTACCAACATGCGGGATTCGAGATCGGCGTCGCTTCGACGAAGGCATTCACGTCGCAATTGACCATTTTTTCCATGCTCGCCCTCCTTTTGGCGCGCCGGCGTGACATGGATCAATTCGACGGGCAACAGTACGTTTTTGCGCTAAAATCCCTGCCCAAAGTCGTCGGCGAAGTGCTGAAGCTATCGGAGCGGATCCGTTCCATTGCGGAGCGGTATTGCAAGCGGGAGCGATTCTTATTTTTAGGGCGTCAAGCGATGTATCCGATCGCTTTGGAAGGAGCGTTAAAATTGAAGGAAATTGCCTACGTCCACGCGGAAGCATTTCCGACGGCGGAGATGAAGCATGGGCCGATCGCGTTAGTATCGGAGGAGACGGTTTGTATTTTCATTGCGACGCAGAGGGAATTATTGGACAAGACGATGAGCAGCCTACAGGAAGTGCGGGCGCGCGGAGGGAAAGTGGTTGTAGTAGCGGGAGATGGCGAAGTGGAGTGGGAGGTATTTGGGGACGAGGTGATCAGGGTACCGGAGGTACACGGTGGGATTAATCCGATTATTTCGGTGATTCCGCTGCAATTTTTTGCGTACTACGTTGGGATTTTACGGGGATGCGACGTGGATCGCCCCCGCAATTTAGCCAAATCCGTTACTGTGGAGTAGATTATGATTTTGTAATTATTTTAAAGCCTTTTGAATCTCTTGGAGTCTCTTTTGCATTTCTGTATTTCCTTTCGTAACACCTATGCCCATCCCCAACAAACTGTCAACATTTTCCTTTTGCGCCTCTTCTTCAGCAGAAAATTTTACCTCTACCTCCATTTTCAAATGCAAGCCTTGGGCTTTTAATGCTTTTACTTCGTTTAATGTCGGCAATTTGTCTACGCTCTCTGAATTGACTGCATCGAAAATCTTTTGAGCAAAGGTATCCATTTTTTCCTGGTTTTCCCTTAATGCCTCTCTAATCGGATTTAATGCCTCTTGGCCTTGGTGTTCATTTAAAAATGCTTGCAATTTTGGCCGCATTCGTTGACTCTGCAAAATTCTATCCAGTGGAATTCCTGCTCCATTATTCGTTTGCAAAGCCTGTGCCAAAACATCAAATTGTCCCGTTTCTTCTATGGCCCCTAATAGGGATTCTAGCTTCCGATCGTTTGCGTTCGAAGTCAAAGCAGTATCCATTGGCGCGTAGCCACCTTCTTCCTGCGCAGATTGCAGTGCCAAAGCACCCAATAATTTTGGCAATTGATTCGACTCTTTTGCGGCTCCTATCAAATTATTTAGATCTCTCTCTCCCCGACTCCCTACCGCAAAATGTAGTAGCGTTTGGCCCTCACTGTCTGTCACCGTCGGATCCGCTCCCGCCTGAATTAAGTTCGCCGCTGTACCTAAAGCATCAGAGACTTTTTCTGGACCAGTACTGCTATCAAAAGCACTAAAAGTATCAGTCATTAGCGTTTGCAGCTGCGCTGTTTTCGCCGCTCTTTGCTCGTCAGAAATACTTGCCGCCGCCGTTATTGTTTCAGTTGTTACCGTTTGCTCGGATGGCTTTGACTCGGGCGTTGGCGCTGAAAACTTCGATGGCGGCCTACTCTTGTTTATTTCCTCAGGTGTCGCCGATATTCCCGATCTATCACCCAATGTAGCTCCCGAAGTCTGAGGTGCTTGCCCCATGTTTCCTGTTAACTTTTTTAATTTACCTGACTTATGCCCAAAAAGACCACATATTCCAGCCCATATCGCAGAAAGTTCTGATTTTCCTTCTGCTTTAACTTTACTGTGCGCAACGTCGAATGATTTAAACTCAAACGCTTTATAATTTGTACCATCAATTTCAAATGCCATAATTCTCCTCTGGACAATTATTATACAATCCCCCCCCCCCATTGTAAAGTTGTTATGAAAAATTTATCCGAATTTTATTGTTTTTTGTGAAAATGAACGCGCCATTCGTATCTACAAAAAAAAAGACAAAGCTCGTTTTTTTACGAGCTCTGTAAATTTTTTATGGCTTAATATTATGGCTTAATAAATTCCCAAAGGTTCCGAAATCCGGATTTTATATTGTCCATGCCTCCTGTCAACTCATTGAATTCTTGTCTCAATTCGTTCCCTACTCCTGCTAGTTGATCTCCGACTGTTTCGTTACCTTGCATACGACGCACCCCCCGCCCAATGTCATCTTTGACTTCTCCAGCCTTTTTCTTTAAGTTATTAAAAAGCCCTTTAATACCATTACCTCCAGTTGCATTTGCAAGCGCATTTCCCATCCTGTTTGCCGCTCCCCTTGCAGCAACACCAGGAAGATTTGCCCCCTTGAATATCTCACTATTACCACTTACACGCTGCTTGATCACACTCCCAATTGCTCTAAGCCGTGAAAAAGAATCATTACTAACTATTATTGGAATTTATTTTACTTTTGCAAACATATTTTTATCGATATCCCTATTAAATTTGTGAAATTTTTATGCTTTTATTATTGCAATGGAGAAAAATTTTTATAGGCATTTTCCCCTTGCCATGATCCCCTATCTCAACAGAATCTCCTTCATGGACTGTATTAATTTGACCGGAATATCCGTCGCCGATATCATTTTCTCCAAAGAAGCTTCCTCCATCGTCATGAAAAATGACTCAAACGGTAAAAATTTCCTTATCCACGTCTCCATCGAAACCGGTAGCCTCCTCCTCGACCTCTTCCAAAAACGCTTCTCCATGCGCCCTAATACCTTTACCCTCCTCTCCAATTGTATCACTTCCCTCGGCGCCCGTATCCAAGCTATTATCATCGACGATGCCTTCGACGGCGTCTTCCTCGCAAAAATTATCCTCCGCAATAAAGGTACGCTCTCCCGCCTCGACGCCCGCCCAAGTGATGCCATCGCCCTCGCTCTCGTCAATAATCTGCCCATCCTCGCAACCGCTACTCTCGTCAAAAAACTCTCCTGGATCGATAGCCTCCCCCATTCCCGTACCCCCAATATATCCTTCCTTTGCCATTAATTTAATGTAAATTTAATGTTGACTTTTTGTAAATTAGCACTAGAGGTGACTTATGTGCACCCATGGGGAGATTTATCTCCCTAACCTTCTTTAGAAGGTTTTGCGGTTTACCGCAAATGGGTGCACAAGGGGTATACAAGGGGGCTGTCGGTAAAATTTTTACCATATTTTGAAACGCATTAATTTAACAGGCAACAAAATCTAGGGTTTACAATTGGGATTAAGTTAACATTTTTCGATTTTTGTGGGAGAATTTTTCGAGGTATTTGGCGGGGATGAGTTCGCTAAAACTGCGTCAAAAAGTACTGTTCCACTGGCGGCACGGATGCGGCCGCGTTGTCTCGATGAAGTCATTGGGCAGGGAGCTATTATGGGCTCGCCTTTTGTGGATCTCGTGCGGAACGGGACGCTAGGGAGTATTATTTTATATGGTCCGCCGGGGAGTGGGAAGACGTCCATTGCGGAAGCCATTGCGGGGGAGGAAAACGGTTATTTTACAAAAATTAACGCAGTTTTATCGAATGTCTCCGAGTTACGCGAGATTTTAAAAGCGGCGCAGGGGAGATTTCCGTTGCGGACGATTCTATTCATTGACGAAATCCACCGTTTCAACAAATCGCAGCAAGACCTCCTACTCCCGGACGTCGAAGCCGGGGTGATACAATTGATTGGCGCGACCACGCACAATCCCGGATTTTACGTCATCAATCCCCTACTGAGTCGCTGTCGGCTGATCGAATTGGAGCCGCTACCGAACGAAGCGATTACAACTATTTTACAAAACGCGCTCGGGGATAAGGAGCGAGGTTTAGGGGCCATGCGCTGTACTTTCGAGTCGGACGCCTTGGCACTCATCGCGGAACAAAGTAATGGTGATTCGCGCAAAGCGCTCAATGTTCTGGAATCGATCGCACTCAATACGCCGACCGGCGCACCGATCACGGTGGAGCATGCGGGGAAATTTTTATTCAAACAGCAACTCGCCTACGATGCCGACGAAGATGAGCATTACAATACGATTTCTGCGTACATTAAGAGCATTCGCGGCTGCGATCCCGATGCGGCGATTTACTGGTTAGCGGTGATGTTGGAGGGCGGCGAAGACCCGCGATTCATTGCGCGGCGGCTACTGATTGCGGCTTCGGAGGACATTGGTTTAGCGGATTCTCGGGCGATACTGGTTACCAACGCTTGTTTTGACGCCTGTGAGCGGCTGGGGTTACCGGAATGTCGCCTCAGTTTAGCGCATGCGACGGTATTTTGTGCGCTTGCGCCGAAGAGTAATTCGGCATATTTAGCGTTGGAAGCGGCAACGGCGTTCATCAAGCGGCACGGGAAGGAGGCGGTACCGGTATGGTTACGGGACGCGCATGGTACGGCTTCGAAGAAATTGCAGCACGGGAAATACTACCAATACAGCCACGATTTTGAGCGAAATATTTCTGGGCAGGAGTACATGTTGACGCCGAAAGAATTTTACATTCCCAAGGAAATCGGTGCCGAAAAAATTTTAGCGGAACGCCTCCGCAATTGGAAAAATCTTAAAGCAAATCGTAAATAATAAGACTTCGTGGCTTTAAAAAATGTTAAATTTATAAAAAACTCTTTACAAATCTTTAAAAAAGATTAATCTCAATTTCGTTTTATTTACGGTAAGTAAAACAAATTAACAATTAAAAAACAAACAAAGGAAAAATTATGAACATATTCGACACAAAACGCGGTCTAAATTTGGCCGCCATGATTCTAGGGACATCTTCCATGGTGGCACCTAGCTTACACGCCCTGACACAGGCA
>JAIROS010000028.1 GCA_031257405.1 Puniceicoccales bacterium
CTCCTCTCCCAAATCAACCAAGCCCTCCATGACGCAAATACTCAAATTACCCGCAATATCAAAGCTTAGGCTTCCTTCTTTTCTTTTTTCTTTCTTGAAAAAATTTTAGCCCTTGTCAAGCGCTTTTTTTGTGCAATGCCCGGATTCTTTTTTCTCTAATTTCTTTTGTAATGTTTTTGTGAAATATTCCTAATATTTTAACGCAAACGATGTTAATTTTTTGTTTATCTGATATTGTTAGTAATTGAACTCAAACTTTGATGCGCAAGGCTATAGAGTTTTTCCACCAGATTTATCGCAAATTGCATAGCTTGTTCTTGGGAAGTGATGGATGATTGAACGGAGCGGGCAATGGAATCTACGAGTTGACCCAACGCTTCCTGAGTTTTTATTTCGGCATCAATTTTACTGATCCCTAAATTGCATTCTGCTACCACAATCGCGCCCGCTGATTCAATGACTTTCCCGACTAAGTTTCCTGCTATTTGACCGGCTTCCCGTGCCGCCTTCCTCTCCGCTTCAGTTGGCCCTATTTTAGTAGATTCTAGCGTGCCTTCATCCCCTAAACCGGCTTCATCGTGACTTTTATTTTTGGGAGTTAATGCCTTTTCAACTAATTTTGACGTCACAAGATTACCTATGCAGGAAGCTAATTGCGTAGCGGCCTGCGTAACAGCTGCTTTGAAGGCTAATTCGCCCTTTGCCTTCATTAGGTCAGCAATTTTCATTCCATTTTGGAACTGTACTTGTGCTAATTCCGCCCGCATTTTTCGCTCTATGGTTTTATTTTCCATGGCATTATTGAGCATTATGATCATCAATTCCGCCGCTAGATCGTTGATCGATAATTGGCCATTGTTACACTGTTCTAGTAAAGCACCCATTTGTTCTTGGTCGAGGCCTTGGCGGATTTGTTCTTCGAGTGGCATTGGTGATGTTTGGCCGGCCATTCTGGTCTCATCCGCCACTCTTTGGTCTTCCGTTGTGTACCTTGGATCTACAGTAACTGGTGCTCCGTCGAATTGAGCATCTCCGGAAGTCACTTTTGATTTCGGCCCTGCGGTAGGGTCGACTTTCTCTAACGCATCTTGCCCAAAATTCACTGGGCCAAAGCCAGAAGTGCTTGGAATTGATGGGGGTGCTATCATACCTTTATGTTAAAAATATATAAAAATTTTTCAATATATTTTTTACATACAATTTTTTTCTAAATTTTACTGGATTTCAGCCGTTGCTTTAATTGTAAAATTTTTTCAAGAAAAGTTGATGAAAATAGTAAATAATCCAGGTGTGGACTGCGTAGGTATCGAAGTAAGTCTTTAAGTAGGTCCTTATATTTAGGGTGTTTTGTTTTTTCTATTGGAGCTGCCGCCGCCGCCGATAAGTGAATAAAAATTAAAAAAAATATTAAATTTAAAAAGTGATTTACGGCATTTCTTGCTTGAATTTTTCGCAATCTTATTAATAGTAATCAAGCAAAGAAGAGTATGAGTACATTTTTTATATTTTTTTTGACCTCAATTTTGCTAGGGATTTGTGCATTTACGGTTCTTTTAATTTTGATGCAGCGGCCCAGTGAAGAATCGGGTATGGGAGCGACTTTAGGGGGTGGAGCGGCCACGTCGGTTTTTGGGGGCGAAGCGGTTAATGTTTTGGCGAAAATTACCAAATATTGCACCATTATTTTTTTTATTTTATCGTTCATCCTATCGCTGTTACACTTAGCCTTGGAGAAGGCGGACCGGCCCAAAAATTTACTTGAGAAGCGAGCTATTGTGGCGGATGAAAGGGGAGCGGCTGTAGTAACTGCGGCGGTATCTGAAAAGGAAGGTATTGTTGCATCGGAAGAGTTGGCTGCGGTTGCTAAAGCCGATGGGGCCGTAGAAAATCCCCAGGCGCGGGCGGACGACGGAGTTGCAGGGAGCGCCCAAGCGGAAGTATCTAAAGCCAGTGAAATTACAGAGAAGGTATCTGAAAAGGAAGGTATTGTTGCGTCGGGAGAATTGGCTACGGTTGCTAAAGCCGATGGAGCCGTAGAAAATTCCAGGCCACGGAAATTTCCCCTCTGGCGTGAGAATAAACTTGACAAATTTTAAAAAAAATTTTCGAAATAAAGCCGAATGCGAAAAAAAGAGATTTTGGCTTTAGCATTGATGGGTTTCGGGGGGATTTTCTGCGGTGTAGTTCGGGCCGCGCGGCATAAAAAATTACCGCCCCTAACCCCTACCCAAATGGCCGAAGTCATTCAAAAACTCAAAACTGGCTGTTTAAACTGGGCTATAATTTTTGATTTAAAGACGACCGGTTATAAACAATCGGTAATAGATGAGGGAAAAATTTTCATCTGTAAAAATGGCACCGAGATGAGTCTTCGCATTGAATTTGGCACGCAATCTTTTCTGGCACTGAGGAAGCCCAACGACAAAATTTTTTGCTCCCGAAATTCGCCCGCAATAGGCCCCAATGATCCGATCCTGGCGGGACATCCCTTGAGATTTGGCAATAACAAACGATCTTTTCTGGCACTGAGAAAACCCGGCAATGATCCGATCCTGGCGGGACGGCCTTTAAAATTTGGCTGTAATAAACAATCTTTTCTGGCTCTGAGAAAGCCCAACGACAAAATTTTTTGCTCCCAAAATTCGCCCGCAATAGGCCCCAATGACCCGATCCTGGCGGGACATCCCTTAAAATTTAACGATATTTTGATATTTTTTTTAGAGGATAGCATTTTAAATGGCAGCGCCGCCGAGTACCGCGGTGAGCGTCGCGTCAGTGGGAGAAATGTGCACATTATCCGCTTCAAAAAAACGAATGGCCAGGCCATTGACATCGCCTATGATCCGAAATTTGAAGTTATTTTACAAGTTGAGTACTTCGATGGCCAGGGAATTTTGACGCGCACCTTCAAATTGCTCAATTTTAAAAAAGCTCAAAACGAATGGTTCATGAAAAGTATCGAAATCAAGGACGTAACAAATGCTATCACTTCGCAATTGACAGTTAAAAAAGTAGCCGCCGGACAAACAATCCCCCCAAATATTTTCGACGTAAAAAACCTGGAAAAACCAGCAGAAGACCCCTTAATTTACATCAATTTTTAATAAAACTTTACAAATAGGGCAGCTATCAGCCGAGTGATTCCTCGCGGGACAATATTCGCGGCCAAATTTGATCATCCGAATGTGTAAATCGCGCCATTCTGCGGCCGGAAAAATAGTTTTCAAATTTTTTTCCACAATGGATACATTTTGCGAATCCGCCAGTCGCCAGCGGTTAGCGAGGCGCCGGATGTGGGTATCGACGGGAAATGCGTAGCCGTTGAAACATTGCGAAATCATGACACTAGCCGTTTTATGGCCGACGCCCGGTAAATTTTCCAGTTCCCCGGAAGTCGAAGGCACAATCCCGCCGTAGCGCTCGCTGATCACCCGCGCACACCCCTGGATAAATCGCGCCTTACTGTGGGATAATCCGCAGGAATGAATCATTTTTTCGATGGTTTCGGGGGCCAGTCGTGCCATCGCCGCGGCATCCGGTGCGAGGGAAAATAATGGCGGCGTCACTTTGTTAACGCGCTCGTCGGTGCACTGGGCCGATAAAATGACCGCGACCAGTAGCGAAAATGGCGACGTATATTGTAAAGGAATCGTCACATTCGGATAAATATCAGCCAATGTTTTGGAAATAAATTGGGCACGACGCTCGATATTCCCGCTATTTTCCACGGTAATTTACGATTTATGGGAGCGCAAATTTTCCAGAATATCGGCGAAGTCTTGGGGAATAGGCGCCGAGAAATGTAATTTTTCACTCGTTCGGGGGTGGAGGAAGGCGATGGATACGGCATGGAGCATGGTGCGTGGAGCGACTTTGCTGGCTTCGGGAGATTTTCCGTAGGTGGCGTCGCCGATAATGGGATGGCCGATGTAACTCATGTGGACGCGGATTTGGTGGGTTCTCCCGGTGTAAATTTTGACATTTAACCAGCTAAAATTTTGGAAGCGCTCCTGGACGATCCAGGTCGTTTTAGCGGACTTCCCACTGGGACAGGCGATCATTTTTGCTTTATCGGTGTTTTGGCGGGCGATGGGGATTTCGATTTTCCCCGTATTGAGGGGCGGATTCCCGTGGACGATGCAGGTGTATTGTTTTTGGATGCAGTGGTTTGCGAAATCGGTTCTCAGGTGCCGGGAAGCGCGTTCGGATTTGGCGAGGATCATGACGCCGGTCGTATCCTTATCGAGGCGGTGGACAATGCCGGAGCGCTCAATTTTCTCAAGTTGTTTACAATACTCGTCCGCGTATTCCACGAGCGTCTTCTCCCGAACCCCAGGCGCCGGATGAACCGTGATCCCCGCCGGTTTGTTAATAACCATAATATCGTCGTCTTCAAAAATTACATTTAGGGTAAAAATTTTTTTGGTGATATTTTTTTTAGGGCGCTCGACGGGTTCGAAGGTGATGACGTCGCCGCTGGAAACTTTATTATGGAGGTGGATAGGTTTGCCGTTACATTCGAAGGGGAATGACTCGTAAGCGTATCGGATATGGGCGCGCGGAAGTTGTAATAATTGTGCTAAAATTTTATCGCAACGCTCGGTTACAATTCCTTCGGGCAGGGTAATGGTGGCCATAGGATTTAACAATTTAGGGGTATTTTTAAAAGCGCAATATGAAAAGCTTGCACTCGACGCGGACTTCCTATGATGCCCTAAACATGTCGTTTATGAAAAAGTATTCCAACGTAGCCGATGCGAGTCGGATTTATTTGTTGCCCAATCTCTTTACGGCGACCAATTTATTTTGCGGATTTTTAGCCATCATTCGTTGTATTCAGGCGCGTTATTCGGTGGAGGATACGGTATTGATTCACCGCTATTATCAGCAGGCGGTATGGTTAATTTTTTTAGCGGGGTTATCGGACATGTTAGATGGGCGGATGGCGCGGCTAAAGAAGAAGGAGTCGCTTTTTGGTTTGGAATTTGACTCCATTTGCGACATGGTATCATTTGGGGCAGCGCCGGCGTTGATGGTATTTTTACTCGTTTTATCGCCGACGGGTGAATTTTCTTTTTTCCGGCAAGTGGGCTGGCTTTTTGCGTTTATCTACTTACTTTGTGCCGCGGTACGCCTTGCGCGTTTCAATGTCATTACGAGTCCGCTTTTACCAAAGGATGATCCGCATCCCGACCATGATTTTTTAGGGTTACCGGTGCCGGCAGCGGCTGGGGTAGTCGCTTCATTCGTACTCATTGTCAACAGTTACGATTTGAATACATTTGCGATTTTTTTACCGCCGATGATGCTTTTCGTTGCCTATTTAATGGTGAGTAACATTCGTTTTCCGAGTTTCAAGAAAGTTGACTGGAATACGCGGACGCGTCTGAGTTCATTTGTGATTATTATAGGGGTATTGGCGGCGATTAGTTGGTTTCACGAATTTTCCTGTGCGGTTGTATTTTTGAGTTATGTGACTTACGGGGTTATGCGGCACTATCGCCGGCGGAAATGTTTTTATTCCGGTGGGCAAAATGGCGGGCATGGCATGCGCTATGATGACTAATGGAGGGGGATAAAAAAATGGAGACCGGTGGCGTGACTGTAAAGCAAAAGAAGCGGGAAAATCCGTTTTTAAGTTTAGGATTTAATATTATTTTACCGTCCATTATTATGGATATTATGGATATATTAGGCGCGACTAATGGAGGAGGATAAAAAATGGGGACCGGCGGCGTGATTGTAAAGCAAAAGAAGCGGGAGAATCCGTTTTTGAGTTTAGGATTTAATATTATTTTACCGTCCATTATCATGGCAAAAGCGGATGATTGGTTTGGGGCTAGTCCGACCGTAGCGCTTTTGATTGCTTTGGCATTTCCCTTAGGGTATGGGGTAATGGATTTTATAAAGGCGAGGAGGTGCAACGTATTTTCGGTTATTGGTTTTGCGAGTGTTTTACTGACCGGCGTCATCGGTTTACTGCAGCTCCCCAAGGAATACATTGCCATTAAGGAGGCGTTAATGCCCAGTCTCATTGGTTTAGCGGTATTTATTTCGGCTTTTACGCGTTATCCTTTGATCAAGGCGCTTTTATTCAACGAGGCGATTATGAATATAGATCTTATTAACGAGCATTTATGTGGGGAGAGGGATCGGATTGCGTTTCGGAAGTTACTATCAGCCAGCACGGTAAAATTTTCCTTATCATTTTTACTGAGTGCGGTATTGAATTACATATTGGCGTGTTATTTTATTCACAGTGATACGGGGACTGTGGAATTCAACAAGGAATTGGCGCGGATGACTTTTTGGAGTTATCCGGTAATTGTTTTACCGTGTACAGTTATTTTGATGGTAACGTTTATGGGATTGATCAAGCGTTTAGAATGTTTAACGGGTTTAAGTTGGGAGCGGATGCTTGTTGGGGCGGAGGTTGAGGAGAAAGAGAAAAATATTTAAAATTCGTGCTAATAATTAGCAAATAATTTAAAATTAATCGGGAACATAATCAATCGCTCTTGGGTGTGCCGGTGGATTATTCTAGAATTTGCGCTATAAAAGTTGAAAATAAATAAGAAAAATATTCCTAAAAACTAATCAAATTACAATAATTTAACGAAATTTTAAAAGATGCGTCGGGAACATAATCAATCGCTCCTTGACGGTAAAGTAAATTGCTTTAGGATTTGTGCCGTGGGTATGGAGAGGATAATTACCGTCGATGGCCAGGAAATTGCCTATGATCGGGAGGAAACCGTCCTGGAGATTTGTGAAAATAATGGCATAAAAATTCCCCACATGTGTTTTCAAAAAAATTTCACGCCTTCGGGACACTGTGGGTTATGTGTGATTGAGCTGTCGAAAAATTCGGCGGAAAGTGATTGGGTTCCCGTTTTAGCCTGCCTACTGCCCCCCAAAGAAGGCATGGTCCTCCGCACCCATTCCAAGGTCATCGCCGCGGTACGGGAGTTAGCCGGGCAATTGACTCTGCGATCCCATCCCTGTGACTGCGATTTTTGTGAAAAATTTGGGGACTGCGAGTTGCGGAAAATTTACAATAGGACGGGCTTCGGCTTTACTCGTGCGATCGAAGACGGTAAGCACCAAAAACCAATTCTATCGCGCATTTCGGAGAGATTTTTACTGGATCGGGAGAAGTGTACGAATTGTGGATTATGCGTGACATTTTTTCGGGAGGAGCTCGGCGAATATTTTTTACACAGCGTCCTGAAACCCAATGGCCAAGCCCGTTTGGAACTCTATCCGGGCGCATCCTACCGGCCGGAAGGGTATTTGTTGAACGCCATCGAGATTTGCCCCTATAACGCGATCGTCGACGCCGAATCTTTAGGTTTACCGCCGCCGTGGCAATTGCGGGTGGTCGACGGCATTTCGACGGAGAGTAGTCGGGGGAATAACATAAAAATTTTCGTTCAGGGCGACGAAATTTTGTACGTCAAGCCCAGGAAAAATCCCAATGTCGCCGACTATATCCCCGATCGTGTGCGCGATATTTTTCGAAATAATGGTAAAAATCGCAGCGACTATCCCCTCCTACACGGCCAAAAAACGGAGATTCGCGAAATTATTTTATTTATTTTGAGTAAATTGGGCTTTGGGCATCGCTGTGCGATGATTTGTAGCGGCAGTCTTTCGCTGGAAAATATGTTACTCGTGAGCCAATTAGCTGATTTATTGGGGGCGAAAATTTTTGTAAAAAATCGCCGCCGGGAGCGTGATGGCTGGTTAATTTCGAGAGATGGAAACACTAATATTCGCGGCGCACTCGTCACGCAAGTGATCAAAGGGGAAGCGGTGGACGATTTTTCCGAGGTCGAGCAAATGATTTTTGGGCGGCAGATTCAGACGCTAATTGTCTTCGATGAGGATGTTTTGGCTCTAGGATTTTCCAAAGAAAATTTCGCGAAGGTGGATACGATTACCTTTACTTGCCACGGGAATGAGACGGCGAAAAATAGTCACGTTGTTTTGCCTATTTGCAGTATTTTTGAGGAGCACGGTCATTTTATTAGTGATAATTTTCTTCTTCAGCGCTTCCATCGGGCGGTTACTCGTGGGACGGAAGCGAAGCCGCTTTGGCGATGGTTGGCTATGATTGAAAATATTTATTTGGGGAAGTCCACTGCGGAAATCGAATCCCAAAGCATCGAAAGTATTTGGAATTTTATGGAAAAATCCTTTCCGGAATTTAGGGACATTCGGTTTGCTGAGTTGCCTCCCGTGGGAATATTTTTGGACCATAATCGCTTCAAAAATTATCCCTTCATCGCCTAAAAATATCTCCAAATTTCTGGAAAATGGGCCGTGTCAAGGAGTTCGTTTTCTACGTGAAATGTTTGTGAAATAATTTATGGGTTGCAAAATGGGAATTCGGTTATTATGTGCAGAAAGCATGAAAAAATTAGTTATCGCGGAAAAGCCCAGTGTCGCGCAAGATATCGCCGAGGTGATCGGACATTTTGAAAAAACGGAAAATATTTTTGAAAATGATGAATTTGTTATCAGTTCTGCGGTCGGCCACATCGTCGAACTTTTTATGCCCGAAGACTTCGATCCCAATCTGAAGCGCTGGACAATCGATACACTCCCCATTATCCCCGAAGAATTCCATACGAAACCGATCGCTAAAAATAAAACAAAATTTTCGGAATTGAAAAAACTCATGGGGCGGAAGGACGTCGATACGATCATCAATGCCTGTGATGCCGGCCGCGAAGGGGAATTAATTTTTACTTATATTTACGAATTGGCGGGGTGTAAGAAGGAGATTCGGCGGCTATGGCTATCGTCGATGACGCAGGAGGCCATTCGCGAGGGGTTTCGCCATCTACGTCCGGCCGGTGAGCTGCAGAATTTACAAGCCGCCGCCCGTTGCCGTTCCGAAGCCGATTGGCTGATTGGCATTAACGGTACGCGTGCGGTTACGGCGAGGATGTTTTCCCATCGTGGGGGTCAGGTGGCGACGATCGGCCGGGTGCAGACGCCGACGCTGTCGATGTTACTCAAGCGGGAACAGGAAATCCGCCATTTTAAACCCCAGCCCTACGCCCGTATTATCGCCGAATTTTCCATCGCCAACGGCCATTACCGGGGGACCTATCAGCGCGCCGATTTTAAAAAAGTGGATGAGAACGATCGGGCGGACCGCATTTTTGACTTGGATTTGGCCGACCAAATTATCAGTGCTATTAATGGTATTGGCGGTGCGGTGGTCACGGAAAAAAAGAAAAAAACGAAGCAAAATGCACCCAGGCTTTACGATTTAACGACGCTGCAGCGGGAAGCCAATGGGAAATACGGGATGCCGGCCGGGATGACGCTTAAAATCGCCCAATCGCTTTACGAAAAACACAAATGCATCACGTACCCGCGGACGGATTCCAACGCTTTGCCGGAGGATTACCCCGAGACGTGTAGGGCGATAATGGGGACGTTGGGCGGGGAATTCGAGGAATTTGCGCGGGAAATTTTGGCGCAAAATTGGATAGATGGCTCCAATAAAAAAGTTTTCGATAACCGGCAGATCAGCGACCACTTCGCCATTATTCCCACCACAAAATTTACTAAAAATTTAAAAGAAGAGGAGGGGAAAATTTACGCGATGGTGGTACGGCGTTTTCTAGCGATTTTCTATCCGGCGGCGGAATTCGATGTGACGGCGCGCGTTTCGCGGATCGGCGATTACGATTTTTTGACGGAGGGTAAAATTTTAACAAAGGCGGGTTGGCTCGAGGTGTACGGGAAATCTCCGGACGAGGGCGAGAGTCCGACGCTCCCGGCCATTGACCCGGAAAAAGATGGGGATCCGACACGGGCGGCACTGGTAGAGGCGGAGCGGGTGGACGAGTGGACGAAGCCGGCACCGCGTTACACGGAGGCGTCGCTGCTATCCATGATGGAGACGGCCGGGAAAATGTTGGAGGACGAGGAATTGGCATTGGCGATGAAGGAGCGCGGGCTAGGGACTCCGGCGACGCGGGCCCAGATCATCGAACACCTCATCGACCTCAATTATATGGAGCGGAATAAGCGGGAATTAATTCCGACGCCAAAAGCGGAGGGGCTATTTGAGTATCTCGACGTGGTTGATATCCAGGCGCTATCGAGTCCTATGATGACCGGCGAATGGGAGTACAAGTTACGGCAGATGGAGCAGGGGCAGTTAGATCGGCCGGCGTTTATGGAGGGAATAAGGGAATTGACGCGGGAAATTGTGAATAAAATTAAAAATTTTGATGAAAAAAATCAGCCGCCGAAGCCATCCCCTTTAGTATCGCCGACGGACGGTTTACCGATGTGGGAATATTTATGGAATTACCGGTCACAGGACGGGAAAATTTCGCTTCCGAAGACATTTTCTGGGCGGCGCATGTTAGAGAGTGAGTGGGAAATTTTTCTGAAGGAGCGGGAAGTGGGGCCCATTGAGGGTTTTCGATCGAAGGTGGGGAAGATGTACACGGCGAAGCTGATTTTGGATGAGAACAACGAGGTAAAATTATCGTTTAGCGGCAGTCGTGACGCGGAACCGGAGGATGAATTGACGCTCGAGAAATTGCGGACTTACCCTTGTGTGGAGAAGTGTTGTTGCTGTGGTGCCAATGTTTACGCCACTGAAAATGCCTATATTTGCGAAAATTTTGTCAATGGGAAAAAATGTTCTTTACGCCTCGGCCGGCGGATTTTGGAGCGGCGCATCGACGAAATTCAGGCTAAAAAATTGCTTTCCGAGGGTAAAAGTGATCTGCTGGAGGGCTTTTGTTCTAAGCGCACGGGGCGGATTTTTTCTGCTTTTTTGACTCTAAATGGCGAAGGAAAGGTCGGTTTCGAATTTGTTCCGCGGAAGTAATTGGGGTATAAAATTTTGGCTAATTTTTTTGTAAAATTACGGACCCCAAAAAATCATTGCCGAAGCCGTAGAATTTGATAGGTTTAGCGCCGTGGATTGGGATGGTTCGCGCTATGTCGACGATCGTTGCACGCTATTTCAGCGGGAAAGCGGAGTTTTGCTGGATATTCCCTCTTTACCAGGAGATTACGGCATCGGCGAGATCGGTCCCCATGCGCTGAAATTTTTACGTTTACTCAGGGATACGGGGCAGACGCTGTGGAATATCGTTTCTCTGCGCACCTCCGAACCGGAACGCCTATTTGCGGGGACTTCCTACGGTTGGAATGCGGCGCTTATTTCCTTTGACTGGCTCTGCGACGACGGCCTCCTCGCTCCCGAAATATTAGCCCATTTCAAGGAAAAATTAGAGCCCATAAATCATGACCGCGCCGCCGTTATCGCGCTGCGCCTGCAGGTACTCGAGGAAGTCGCCAAAAATTTCGATAAGAGGGCATCGGCCGAATTGCTGTCCGCATTCCTAAAATTCCGGAAATATAATCACCTGTGGTTGGATAAATTTTCTCTATTCCAAGCGTTGGGGGAGGAATTTGGGGGGCAGCCGTGGTATCGGTGGCCCGACCGCCTGCGTTCCTTCGATCGCCTGGCCGTCGAAATGGCGAAAAAACAGTTATGCGATAAAATTTATCGTAAAAATATTCTGCAATTTTTACTCGCACGCCACTGGGAAAGGGTCCGCAGCGAAGCCAATTACTTCGGTATCCGCATCATTTTATCCATTCCCGTGTACGTGGCCCACGATAGTTACGAGGTTTGGGCCAACCAGTCTTTGTTTTTCGTCGACGGCGAAGGCGCGATGACCGCGACCGGCGGGATCCGTCCCAGTCCCATTATGCCCGGTGGAAAATTGTTTTGTGGGCCGCAGTACCGTTGGAATCGCGTTAAGGCGGAGCAGTATAAATTTTGGGTCAATCGTTTTCGGCGGGAACTGCAGGTGGTCAATATCGTTTGTCTGGAGCACTTTCACGCGCTATTTGAGTGCGACGAATTCCCCGCGGATAATCCGGAAATTGCTCTGGAAAGTGGGCATTTAGTTCCCACGGGCGACCGCGGTTTACTGGACAGGGTCCGCGAAATACTGAGGACGCAAAATATTATAGCCGGCGATGTTTTTGGGAGTAATTTGAAGATGGAGCGTACAATTCGCCAATTGGAGATGGCGAGTGCGGTCGTTATGCCCTTTTGTTTTTCGCGGGAGAAGGCGGCGACCCAGGTTTTCCCCAAGGATTACACGCAGCGCCACATTGCCTACACGAGTAATTATTTTAGCGATTCGCTTTTGCAGTGGCTACAGAAATTTTCCGAGCGACTTTCTACGGAATCGCGCAGTGAGTTGCAGCGGTGTTTTGGTACGGATTTGAATCGTGTGAACCGCAATGCGTTGCAGCATTTACGTGAGAGTGGGGCTGGGGCGGTGGTGACGACGTTGCCGGATATTTTGGAATTGGCGCAGTGTTGTGGAGAATTTTTGCTATGGCGTTTGGATTGGGAGTGGATTGATGACGTGGCTAAGACGCGTTTATTGCAATTATCGCAGCGGTGAATGGTTTGGGAAAAGGGGCATGGTTGTTTTTATTTTGTAAAATTTTTTCGTTAATTGGCGCAGTGTTGTGGAGAATTTTTGCTATGGCGTTTGGATTGGGAGCGAATTGATGACGTGGCTAAGACGCGTTTATTGCAATTGTCGCAGCGGTGAATGATTTGGAAAAAGGGGCATGGTTGTTTTTATTTTGTAAAATTTTTAATTTTTTTTTAATTTTGTTCCCCGCGGGGCTGTAATATTTTTTTATTTTATTGAACTATTGGTTCACAGGCTTAGGCAATTCCCCGTAGCGACGAAGTGGCCGGAGATTTTATGGGCTTGCAACAGGCAATTTTGTAGCGATTTTTTTTGCAATTTAGCGAGCAAATATCCGGCGTTGAAGTGGTCCCCGGCGCCCGTAATTGTTTTGGGATGTTCCACGAAAAATCCTTCGACGAAAGCCGTTTCTGCGTTATTTGCTGCGGTACAGCGGGCTGCGTCGTGTATAAAAACTTCGTCGATGGAGGTGCGATTTTGGATGGAAGCGCAGAGCTCCCGCAGGGATTCCGTCGATCTGCTCTGAGGAAAACGATATCGCAGCAATCGCGCGATCTGTTCCGCCTCCTTTAAATTAAGTCCCAAAATTGTAAAACATTTTTGCGCATAACGTCTCAGCCGCGGGATAAGACTCAGGATATCTTCCGGGGATCGTTTTTCCGGATCGGCGAGGTCAAAAAAAGCAATTTTTCGGCGATCGGTCTCCAACTTTTCCCAGAAAAAATCCAGAATCTCATTCATATGGATAATCATGGTCCAATTTGTCAAGCAAAATGCGTCGCAGGCGAAGATATTTTTAGCATTTTTTTGGATAGGTTCCGCAATATTTTGGGGCGTTATATTGTCGAGGGCGTGCGTTATGCCCAGGAGCAATTTCCCGTCCTCGAATTCGATGGCGTGGGTAATGCCCGGTTGGCCGATGGAAATGGGATGAATTTTGGGGGAGAGGTCCTGAAAAATGGGATCGATGGGTTGTCCAAGGGCGCCCAAAAGTGCGATGTCGACGCCGTAAAAGGCAAGTGTTTGCGCCAAAATTGGGCCATTCCCGCCGATACGCCGCTCGATCGGAAATAACTCGATATTCGTACTTTTCCCGGACGCGTTGGCAATGCGTTCCGCGAATTGTTGAATTTTTTCGATTTTTTGGAAATGATTTCCTGGCCCAAAGCGCCGATCTATGGCAAGCAAAATGTGATCAATAAATCCATCAAACCCAACAAAAATTGAAAAATTTTTTTCCATAAATTTAATCCATAAATATTATAAAAAAAAGTAAATTGCACAAGAAATTAATCCCGGGAAACTTGGGCAAATGTCGCCGCATAAATGTTCAAAAATCCATGCTTTTTTAGGACGCTGCAGCACTCATTGATCGTCGATCCCGTCGTGAGCACGTCGTCGAAAACGATTAATCGCGTGTCCAAAGGGATTTTTATTTTGGGGTTAATCGAAAAAGCCTTTTGCATATTGCTGCGGCGTTCCGTGGCCCGCAATCCGACTTGCGGCCGCGTATGGCGAGTGCGTTTCAGTAAATGTAAAACTTTTGAATCGATGGGGAGTTTTGCGAGATGCCGGACAAGTAATTCGCTCTGATTATATTCCCGGAAAAATTTTCGGCGCCAGTGCAAAGGAACCGGAACAAAAATACTATCGCCTATAAAAGCCATAAAATGAGCATTTTTTTGAATTATTTTACACAAATCGCGGACAAGGTAATCGCCATTTTTGTACTTGAATTGGTGGACGAGATGCCGCGTGACGTAGCTCAGACGCACCGCCGACCGAAGCGATTTGAAACAAAATTCCTGCCCTAAACAGCGGGGACAAAATTTACTCCCATCGGAACAATCTGCACCAAAATCGTAGCCGCACCTTTGGCATAAATTAACGCTCGGGAAAATAATTTTTTTTGCACAGGAATCGCAGAGATAGCGGTAATTCGAGGAGGACAAATGCTGCTGGCAGACGCAGCAATGGCGCGGGAAAATGAAATCTAAAAAAACTGAAGACAATTTTTCCACAAACATAGGCCCGGAATGTTAAAAAATAATAGGCCCTTTGCGCGCTAAATTTTCTTCAAAATGGCGTCAAATTTCGCCTCTTCCGGATCCTTAGCAGAAGAGTCCTCCAAGCGATTATTTTCGTAAAGCCGCGTGCACTCGTAAAGCCGAAAAAAACTGGCCGCTAAAGCGAGATAAAGCCCGCGGAATCCGTCCAGAAATCCCAGTTTAGCAATGTATCGGTTAAAAAAACATGAAAATGTTTTTAAAAAAATAGCAAATCCCGAAATCTTCTCCCCCCGATGGTCGTTGACGAAAAATTCGGAGTAAACCAAAAGACGCTCAATTTGTTCCCGTAGGGAGCCGTAGGAATAGTGGAGCAAGTTGCCCTCGAGGAGTAAAATTTCGCCCTCGACCTGCAAGCGCTCGTGAATCCTACGCCCCTCCCAATTGCCCTTGTTTTTACGAAATAAGCGAATGCTAATGTCCGGGAATAATCCGCCGTGCGTAACGCTTCTCCCTAAAAAATAAGTCAGGCGGGCGCAGGACGCACCGTTGTAATGGGCGTCGTCTTTGGCGATAAAATTCATAATGGACAGTTTGAGTTCCTCCGAAATGATTTCGTCCGCGTCGATGGAGAGGACCCAGGGCATCGTAGCCTGCTGTTTGGCGAAATTTCTTTGCTCCTTAAACCCTTGCCAAGGGTGGTCGATTACCTGCGCGCCGAAGTAAGAGGCGATGGCGGCAGTGCGATCGGTGCAGTCATTGGTCACGACGACGATTTCCCCGGCCCACCGATAAATATGATCCAAACAACGGGCAATACACCGCTCTGCATTTCTAGCAATAATAACAACGCTAACCGGCAATTTATTGTCCATGCAATCTACAGAGCCACTAAACATAATTCATTTATTCTCCTTTCGGGTAGAAATTGCAAATAAAAGATTGCAAAAATAATTGACAAGGTTTTTTGTTATTAGAGAACAGAGTAGGGTATTGTAACGAAAATGGATAAGACGATTATCGAGCAGATCATGCGGAAACAATCTTTATTGGACAGAGAATTGGAAAAATTAGAGAGCATTGAGGAGGGGATTTATTGCGTCCACAGCAGCTGGGGATTGGGGAAAATTTTGGGCTACGAACCGGCGATACAGAAGTTGCGCATTATGTTCGAAGACGAGACGGAGCGGCTAATGGACCCGGTTTTTTGCGCGCGGAAATTGGAAATCCTCCCCGATAATAACATTCTCGTGCAGTTCAAAGACAATCCCAAGGAGATCGAGGAAAAGGCGAAAAATGCGCCCCTGGAACTGCTCCGGGCTTTAATCGAAGGTAATCCGCACAAGGAGTTAGCGCTCAGTGAGATTGAATTTGTTTTCAAGCGGATCGTGGGGGAATCGGGGTTTCGCCGCTGGTGGACGGGTGTAAAAAAATTATTAGCGAAGGATCCGCTGATCACCCTTTCGCCGAAGCATTCGAATACCTACGTGTTACGGGAGCAGCCGGTTAGTGCCGAGGACGAGATTATCGAGCAACTGCAGATCCACAAAGACCCCATCAAAAAAATTGAAATTGCGGCGAAAATTATCGATTTACCGCGGGATCGCCAGGAAATTATTACTCCTGAAATTAAGGGTGTGATTGAAGATTTGGGAAATATTATTGCGGCGAATGACCGGCGTTTATCGATTGCGCAGAAGTTGACTTGCTGTTGGATCCGCAATGATTTGGCGGAGATTACGGGGGATGACGTGGAATATTTTGAGCCGACGCCGGAAGCGTTAATTCGCGAGTGCAGCAATTTAGGGAAGCTCGTGGAGGAT
Source organism: Puniceicoccales bacterium (assembly GCA_031257405.1). GTDB lineage: Bacteria > Verrucomicrobiota > Verrucomicrobiia > Opitutales > LL51 > LL51. The sequence goes on from JAIROS010000028.1 coordinate 16,336, forward strand.
TTATTGCCGGCCTATTACGAGCGATTTTTACTGCTGGTGACCTGCGCTTTCCCCGATGAATGGGAGGTTCGCTGCGCCAATTTACTCAAAAATAGTCAGGGAAAATTTACAAATGAGTGCGTATTATTTCTTGTGGAGCGGGGCTGCCATGAATTTTTGAGGGACTGTTTCAATCGGTGGCTCAACGAACGTTCCCTAAAATCCCCTCTGTTGCATTGGATTGTAAAAAATCGCCATGTGCGCAAGTTTTCCGAAGTTATTTCGCAGGAATTGATTAATTTCAGGCTTCTGAAATCCATTTTTCTCGCCATCGATCTGGACGCCCTGACCAATACTTCTTCGAAACGGATTCCTCTGGTGGAGTTAGTGAGTGAGGACCGCAATTTGATCCGCGATCTGTTATCCGACGCAAGCGAGGAAAATGCCCGCGATTTGTGCCAAATGTTGATGCAGAACCAATGGTTCGATTCGCTGACAAAAAAATTACTATTTGCGCGGTTTATCAAGGAATTTCCGTCGGTACAATCGCTCATTGCGGAGAAATTTTCGGATAAACAGAATGTGGATACGTCGCTAATCGTTTCCCAGGAAAGTTTTGACGCCAAAAAAAGGGAGTTCGAAATCCTGATCAATGAAAAAATTCCAGCCAATAAAAAGGCAATCGAAATCGCGCGCGAACACGGCGATCTCAGCGAAAATTCGGAGTATAAAATGGCGCGGCAGGACCAGGAATTATTATTGGCACGGCGGGATCAGTTGGAAGGGGAACTTAAGCGGGCCCAGGTCATCGATTTCGCGACGGCCAATGATGAGTCCGTAAGCATTGGTACCGTGGTGCGCCTGAAATCCAATACTTCAAAAGAAAACGTCGAGTACGCCATTTTAGGTGCCTGGGACGGCGACCCGGAAAATAATGTGCTCTCCTATAAAACACCCCTCGCCCAAGCCCTGCTCTCGAAAAAAGTGGGGGATAGCGTCGAAATGTCTACCGGCGATAGGACTTCCTCCTGGACCATCGAGGCGATCACGCGCTACGTCGACTGCGCTTAGTGGATTTTTATTTGCAAATTGTTTACAATGGGGATTGTTTCCCGAAGGGAAATTTTAAATCTTTTAAAAAAGGGCAGTCGCCCTTACAATCCCCATCAAAATTTATTAAATTTTCGGGTAGCGCTGTGAAAAATCGTGAGCTTTTTCGAATTGTTTGGCGATAGCCAATAATTCACCTTCGTGAAAAGCCTTTCCGATGAGTTGAAGTCCGATGGGCAAACCGGCTTCCGAAAAACCGCAGGGGATCACTAATCCAGGCAAACCAGCTAAACTAATGGCTACGGTACAGACGTCGCTGAGATACATTTGCAAAGGATCGTCCATTTTTTCGCCAAATTTAAATGCCGTCGTGGGGGCCGTTGGGGATAGAATGGCGTCCACATTTTCAAATGCTTTGCTAAAATCTTCGGCAATTAGCCTCCGGACTTTTTGCGCGCGAATGTAGTAAGCGTCGCGGTGATCGCTGCTTAAAACGTAAGTCCCCAGGATAATCCGCCGTTTGACCTCGGATCCAAAACCTTCCCGGCGCGATTTTGAATAAATATCCAAAGCATTTGTTGCCGTTTGGCTGCGATGGGTATAGCGAATGCCGTCGTAGCGCGCCAAATTCGAAGAAGCTTCGGCGGTCATGACGATGTAGTACACGGGGATAGCGTAGGAGGTATGGGGCAGGGAAATATCTACGATTTGGTGGCCCTGCGCACCGTAAAATTCGATGGCCTTTCCCACAGCCCGTTGCACTTCCCCGTCGATCCCTTCCGCAAAATATTCCCTCGGAATACCTAGGCGGCACGGTTTTAGGGGGCGGTCCAAAAATTTGCGGTAATCGGGAATATCCACCCGGCAACTCGTCGAATCGCGCTCGTCGTAACCCGCAATAATCTGCAGTAGCGCCGCCAAATCCGCTACATTGCGCGCGAATGGACCGATTTGATCCGTGGAACTCGCCAGCGCCGGTAATCCGTAGCGACTGACCAGGCCGTAAGTCGTTTTTATACCCGCGATACCGCAACAAGCCGCCGGTTGGCGAATCGACCCCCCCGTGTCGGAACCCAATGCCAACGGGACTTCACCGCAACAAACCGCCGCCGCACTCCCCCCACTGCTCCCGCCCGGAACGTATTCTAAATTCCAAGGGTTGCGCGTTTTTTGGTAAGCCGAATTCTCCGTGGACGACCCCATGGCAAATTCATCCAAATTCAATCGCCCCACTAAAACCGCGCCCGCCCGCTGTAACCGCTCCGTGACCGCCGCGTCGTAGGGACTTATGTAATGCTCCAAAATTTCACTGCCGCAGGTCAAAGGCTGGCCCTTTTCCGCAATGACGTCCTTCATACCAACGGGGATGCCGTCGAGAGGACCCAATATTTGGCCTTTGGCGCGGCGTTCATCGGACGCTCGGGCCTGGCGAAGCGATTTTTCTTCGTCGAGCGATAGAAATGCCTGTACCTTGGCGTCTATGGCTTTGATCCGTTGGATAAACATTTGCGTCAGTTCTGCGGACGATAGGGATTTTTGCGCCAGCATTTGTCCGAGGGCTTCGGCGGATTTAAAAAAAAGTTCTTCCATGATCACTCCACGATTCGCGGGACTAGGATTTGGTTATTTTTCTGTTCGGGAGCATTTAGCAGAGCGGTTTCGGTGGAAAAACTTTCTCCCGGCTGATCGTCGCGCAAAATACTGTGAATGGCCGAGGCGTGGAGCATGGGTTCTATGCCTTCGACGTCCACCACCTTAATTTGCGCCATATAAGTGAGCATGGTATCGAGTTGTTCGGCGATCGTTTTTCGCTCTTCATCCGCTAGATCAATGCGGCACAGGCCCGCGATGGAATCAAGGTCTATGTGGTCCATATCGCGTATGGAGATTGTACACCGGATGCGAAAAGTCAAGTCTAAATTTTATATTTTTTCCATTTTGAGAAAAAACACTCCGCTGCTTTTCCGCTAGATCAATGCGGCATCGGTCCGCGACAAAACTAAAGCCTATGCAACCTATATCATGCTCGAAAATTGTACACCGAATGCGAAAAGTCAAGCCTAAATTTTGAAAAAAAATAAAAAAAATACTTTTTCGCCCCCCAGAGAAAATATGGGTTTGTATAAGTTCGAAATTATGCTTCATGATAGTCGGGGTGTGTTGGGAATAAAAATTTAAATATTGAGTAAAATTTTAGATAAAAATGATCGAGGAGGAGCACGTATTATCTTTGGATTCGTTGGTGGTGGAGTACCGTCCCAGGCGTTGGTTCCCGGCGAGAAAAAGCCCCGTAAAGGCGGTCAATGGCGTGTCGTTTTCGCTGCAAAAAGGCTCCATTTTAGGCATCGTGGGGGAAAGTGGCGGCGGAAAATCGACGGTCCTCAGGGCAATTTGTAAATTTATTCCCGTAAAACGAGGGCATATTTTCATCGGCGGAGTCGACGTAACCCCGCTATCCCCAAAACAATTTTTCCCCTTTCGAAAAAAAATCCAGATCATCCCACAAGATTTTTGCGACACATTTGATCCGCGGATGTCCGTTGGGAAGATTTTGGCGGAACCCCTCGCCATTCATTTCCCCCTTTTGGCGGCTCGGGAAAAACGGGCCCGTATTATTGATTTATTGGAATCGGTGGAAATGGATGTTTCTTTGCTCGATCGTTTACCGACGGAGTTAAGTGGGGGACAGCGGCAACGCCTGTCGATTGCCCGCGGTTTAGCGGTGAATCCGGAGGTGCTGCTATGCGACGAGATTGTGAGCGGCTGTGATTTATTCGTGCAAAAGCAGATTTTAGCCCTACTGACGGCGCTCAATCGCGAGAAAAAAATTGCTATTTTATTTGTTTCGCACAACATTGCCGTTGTTGCGCATTTTTGCCACGATATTATTGTCATGCGTGAAGGGATAGTGGTGGAGTCAGGGAGTTCTGCGGAGATTTGCACGTCGCCCAAACACACTTACACGCGGTTGTTGATTGATTCGGTGCCGCGGGTGACGCTATTGCCGGAAAAAATTGCGGTGTAATTATTGTTTATTTTGCCACGATATTATCGTTATGTCAATTATTTTGTAAATTTTACAAAAAAAACAAAAAAAAGACAAAAAAAGTATTGCATTTTCGCGAGAATGAGTTGGCTGTAAAGCTGAGGAGGTTTAAGGGCAGAGGGTGAGATGCTATGAGTGGTAACGTCGGAACTTTATTTTTAGAGGCTCGCCAAACGAAAAAATTGTCGATTGATGCGGCGGCGGAGGCTGTACACATCAAAGCGGAATACATCCAAGCGATTGAGGAGGGCGCGTTTGATTTTAATTTACCGGATATTTACAAGCGCGGATTTTACAGGTCCTATGCGAATTTTTTAGGTTTAGACGCGAAAGAGGTGATGGCGAAATGTCCCGTAAAGCCCTTCGAGACGCTGGAATCTTCCCAGAAGCGCCGCGAAATGGTCTCGCAGGTCGCAAAAAAAACGCAGGAGGTGAATCATGACCACATTAAAACTTCCTTTGGCGATGATCTGGAAAGTTCTCCGCTGCCGTCGCAGGAAAAAGTTATTTTTTACAAAAAAGCGACATTTAAAATGGCGGGAATTATTTCAGGGACTTTGGCCTTGTTAACTTTGATGCTATATGGGATTTTTATTCAAACGGGGGCGAAAAAATCTCCGTCCGCGGAGCACAACAATGTCCTTCCGCTCGTTCAGAAAAAAATTGTCATTCGTGCGAGTGGCGACGTAAAAGTGATTGTCCGCGACGGGGAAGACAAGTCGAAAATTTTTTCGGGGACGCTATCGAAGGGCAGCGAAGAAGTGATCGCCTATAAAAAGCCCATCCAGGTTTACTTCGACCGGGGGGAGGCGCTGGTTATCGAGATGGATAGCGGGGAATATTTACATCCGGAGTCGGGGCGCGGCGGTTTACAAATAAAATAATCTTCCCAACGGGCGTGCGCTCGTTAGGTTGGCAACCATGTCGCGTCTGGAGGATTTCAAGTGGGCTCGCAAGGTAAAGTTAGTCAATAAAATACTGAGTATTTTGGGAATCGTCCTTGCCGTTGTCGGGGTGAATATGTTGTCGTCGCGCTATTTTTACCGCTTTGATTGCCAAAAAAAACATAATTTTGCCCTCGAAGAATTTTCATTGAATGTGCTGAAATTGCTCGAAGATCCCGTGGAAATTTTTTTGTTCTACGGCCACAATCCGAGCGACAGTGCCCCCTTTTTTGTAAAAGATTTACGAAATTTACTAAAGGAATACAAACATGCGGCGGGGAATAGGATCACGGTAAAATTCATTGACGTGGTTCAGCAGGCGCGGGTAGCCGACGATTTGGCGCTCAAATTCGGAAGCATGGTCAGCGATAGCGTGATTATCGCCAGCCGCGAGCATTTTCGCGTCATTCCGGCGTTTGATCTCTACGAATTTAAGGACGGCGTGGTTTCGGGATTTTGTGGGGAACGCGTTATTTCGGACGAGATTTTGAGGCTATCCAGCCGGGAAATGAAAAAAATATTGTTCTCGACGGGCCACGGCGAAATCGATTGCGACAGCGTACACCCCATCTATGGCAGCTCCGGAGTTAAAGAATTGTTGCGGCAAAATGGCTATTTCGTCGAAAAAATTAATCTGACAGAGGGCATTATTGAAAAAAAAGTAAAACTTTTAGTCATTGCGGGCCCCCAAACAAAGTTTACGGAACATGAAATTCGAGCTTTGACTGATTTTTTACAACAGAGCGGGCGAATTTTGATCCTCCTTTCTTCGCCGAAGACCTGCGGTTTAGAGGATTTGCTATTTGATTGGGGCATTCTCGCCGACGACATGCTCATCGTCAACGGGAACGGGGAGCGCCTCGGACTTTCCGGCGACAGCATCGTCGACCGTTTCGCGGAACATAAGGCAACGCAGCCCATGATCGATATGCAACTGCGGGCATTTTTCGGTTTATGTCAGCCGGTGCGCGTGGACGTGGGTTCGCCGGCGACGAAGCAGCGCAAAATCACGCCATTATTTTTGTCCGGGGAAAAAACGTTCGCGAAATTGGACTACACCCAGCGAAAACTCAAATATAATGCGGCGGAAGACCTGATGGGGCCCGTTCCGATCGCGACCCTTTCCGAAGCGATTGCGGAGGGAGATGCGGTGCACGGCGGCGGGAAATTGTTAGCCATTGGCAACGCAAATTTTATTACAAATCACCGATTTTGCGTTTTAGGGAACAAGATTTTATTCAATTCGATCGTAACGTGGCTTCTCGACGGCGGGGAACAAATTTCGGCTTCCGTCAAAGCGAAGGCGGCGGAATCTTATAAAATTGCGCTTTCGCGGTCGGAGCTCGTGCGAATTGGCCTGCGACTGCTGCTCATCCCCCTTTTATTCCTTTTATTCGGCGGGCTAGTGATTTATGTGCGGAGGAATTTTCGGTGAAATTGGGGCAAATACTGGGGCGCACGGGTTTACTGGGTGGCATTATTTTACTATTTATTTACATAGATAGTCATTTTTGGCGCATGGAAACGGCTTCTGAGGGAGCGGCAAAATGTAAAAATTCTTGGAAAAAATATGGAGAGCACAACGTCTTTAGAATCGAGATTCGAGGGGGAAATGTTGCCCTTGCCATTGAAAAAAGCGGGAATAATGTTTGGGAAATGGTGGAGCCCTTTAGGTGGCCCGTGAATCCGTTTGCCGTGCGAAAATTTTTTCAAACCCTGGAGCAAAACCCCCACATATCACCCGCATATACGCTAAAATTAAGTAAAAAAAATCAGACAAAAACGCTGAGCGGAACGGCTTGCGGGATCGATCCATTGGCGAAAAAATCTTCGGATAAGGAAGAATGTTTGGATAAAATAATCGCTTTGGGGCCGCAATTTTGGTGCCAGCGGTCCATTTGCCCCCTGAAATCCAGTGAAATTGTCAGTTTTTCGTTGACATTCCTCGGGAAAAATCGCGAATTTTTGCTTTCCCAAAAAAATGCGGCGTGGTATTTCGAGCGACCCATCGAGATCGAAGCGGGCACATCTGCGGTCCAAAAAATTCTCGACTGGATCACAAACCTCGACGTTTCTCCCCAGACAAAAAATGAAGCCATGAAAAATATATCGAAAAATGAAGAAAAAAGTATTGACATTTTGGAAAAATTTTTAGAAGAATCCTATGTAACTTTTGTGCTAGTCGACGGGCGGAAGAGGAGATTTAGCATCAGTTGCAGTGAGTATTTTAGGGAGGATAATGGGGCGAAAATCGTCCGTTACGCCTGGTTTGAAGATCATGGGGCGTTGTTTGAGGTGCCTTGGAACGGGGAGTGGGATCGGCCGCTCCAGGCGTTGTGCGCGCAATCGCTTTTCCCGGAGGTGCAATCGGTGACGTTTTCCCATGCCCAAAAAAAATTATTCCTGTCCCGCAACGAATCCGGCGAGTGGAATGTCTTGAAATTTTCCGACGAATCCCCGCTGCTCCAGTCCCTCGAGCATTTTGACACACCGGCCCTTTTGCTATTATTTTCGCTGCTACAGCCACTGGACGCCGTCTCCAAAACCGAGATAGCAGACGCCATTTCTGCGGAAAAATTATTTTTTGAGGTCAATGGGGCGCTCAAATTTGAAGCATTTTTCTCGGAAAATGCGGCTTATTTGCTGCCCGCGCGCAAAAATTATGCCATCCGAATCAATGGAGATCTTTTGCAAAAACTTTTGAAAATAATGCGCAATGTTTAACAAATGAGGGGAGCTTTCGTTTTAGGATTTTCGCGGGATAAATTTAAAATTATATTAAAAAATGCGTAAAATTGCGGTAGCGATGTCCGGTGGTGTAGACAGTTCCGTTGCGGCGCTACTGGTGCAAAAATTCGGCGACGAGGTGCTGGGAATGTACATGCGCACGTGGCACGGCGGCGATATTTTTTCGCCGATGGGGGACTGTCCTTGGCAAAGGGATGCGGCGGATGCTAGGCGGGTGGCCGAACAAATAGGCATCGATTTTACAATTGTAAACATGATTGATTTTTACCGGCAGCTTGTGGTGGCGCCGCTAGTCGAGGGTTATCGCAATGGAATGACGCCGAATCCCGACGTCCTGTGCAATCAATTTGTAAAATTTGGTGCCCTGGCGGAAATGGCCCGAGAAAAAGGAAGTCAGGCGATCGCCACAGGCCATTATTGTAAAAAACAAAAAAATGCCGACGGAACTTTCGATATCGCTGAGCCGGCCGATAAATGCAAGGACCAAACCTATTTTTTGGCTTATTTAAAACAAAAACAGATCCAATTTGCCGAGTTTCCCCTGGCCGATTTAAGTAAAAAAGAAGTGCGCAATTTGGCAAAAAATGCGGGATTAGTGACGTCCGAAAAAAAAGATAGCCAGGGAATTTGCTTCCTCGGAAATGTTAAAATTCAAAATTTTTTAGCACATTTTATCCCCAAAATACCGGGAAATATCGTCAATGCGGCCGGGGAAATCGTGGGCCACCACGCCGGATTACATAACTTCACCGTGGGCCAAAGACACGGCCTGCACGTCCCTTCCAATTCGGACCACAATTTTTACGTCGTCATCGGAAAGGATTTGGAAAAAAATGAGCTGAAAGTTGCCTTCGAAAGTGAAAAAAAATTGTATAATCGCGCGTTTCGAATTTACAATTTGAGCCACACCAATAGGCCGCTAGACAACCGCAGCCGATTGCTCTGCCGCCCGCGCTACCGAGACCCCTACCAGGAAATTTATTTCGAAAAAATATCGCCCGACACAGCCATTATCGAGTTTAAAACCCCGCAACGGGCGCTATCAAGCGGCCAAGTCGTCGCGTTTTACGCGGATGGCATTTTGCTCGGCGGCGGAATTTATGCCTGAATTTTGTGCCTAACATTTTCTTGAAGCGAGCCATTTCTCTTTTAAATTCCCCCCATGACCGGAAAATTTAGAGGCGGAATGGCCTACGATGTCGTCGTTATTGGGAGCGGTTTGGCGGGCTTGACCGCCGCGAATTATTTGGCGAAGTTGGGATATCGCGTCGCTCTCTGCGAGCAGCATTATGTTTTGGGGGGGCTCGCAGCCTATTTTTCCAGGAAAAATCACATTTTCGACGTTTCGCTTCACGGTTTTCCGGTCGGTATGGTGAAGTCTTGTCGGAAATATTGGTCGCCGGAGATCGCCGAAAGTATCGTGCAACTGAAGCGCATTCGCTTCGTGAATCCCCAATTCGATATCGAAACGACGTTCACCCGCGAAGATTTTACCCGCATATTAATTGAGAAATTTCGCATTTCCGCGGAATGTGTGGACAATTTTTTTACACAATTGCGCCAGATGAATTTTTACGACGATGATCGCCGGCCTACGCGCGAACTTTTTGAGTTATTTTTTCCGGGTCGCGACGACGTCCACCGCCTGCTCATGGAGCCCATTGCCTACGCGAACGGGTCGACGATGGACGACGAGGCTATCACTTACGGCATCGTGTTTTCGAATTTCATGAGCAAAGGCGTCTATACTTTTGAAGGGGGCACCGACCAGCTTATCCAAAAAATGACCGCAGAACTCCTAAAAAATGGCGTCGATATCTTCAAACGCACAAAAGTTGAGAAAATTTTGCTAAAAAATAATAAAATCAGTGGCGTACGTGCCAACGGAATCGACATTTCCTGCCGCGCCGTTTTATCCAATGCACACGTCTTGAATACGGTCAGAAATTTGGTCGGCGAACAATATTTTGATGAAAAATTTTTAAAAAAAATTGCAAAAGTTCGGATTAATAATAGCTCGTGCCAAGTGTATTTAGGGATCAAAGACGGCGAAACTATCGACGATATTGGCGATCTGATCTTTACTTCGGAAAATGAACATTTTAATAGCGCGGAATTGAAAAATTTTTACACCAAAAGCCGCACTTTTTCCCTCTATTACCCCAAAATACGCCCCCAACAACAACCCATGTACGCGGTCGTCGCTTCGATGAATGCCCAGTGGGATGACTGGAGCGCTTTGGATAGCGAGACTTACGGACGGGAAAAAAATCGCATCATTGAAGACAGCATTCAATCTCTGGAGAAATTTATCCCGAATATCCGCGAGAAAATCGACTATGCCGAGGCGGCTACGCCCCGGACACTTTTCCGCTACACGAGTCACCCCAATGGGACTTCCTTTGGGACGAAGTTCGAAGGCCTCAACGTTTCAATGGAATTGCCGGAACAAATCCCCGGCCTCTACCATGCGGGATCCGTCGGCATTATTATGTCCGGTTGGCTCGGCGCAATGAACTACGGTGTTATCGCAGCCCATAAACTCGCCCAAAATTTATAATATAATACCTTACAATTTATAATATTTTTACCGCAACTCGCACGATACTCGGGAAATAGAACCCAAAAGAGAAAAGGCGCGAACCCATTCTCCTTCGGGCCTACTTTAGCTACGATGCCTGTACGATTTGGGATTGTTGGGATTGAATTTGCGGCACATAGGTATAACCGATGCCGTGGGAAGTTCGGACAGCGTCCTCCGTCTCAATACCGTGCGCGCTGAATAATTTTCTCAGTTTAACAATGTACTGATCCAGGGAACGGCTCTTGACATTTGCGTGCTCACCCCACACACTGTGAATAATACTCTTACGGCTTAGAATGAGGTGTGGATTTTGTGCAAAGTACGATAGGATGCCGAATTCCTTGCGCCCAATTTTTTCCGCACAACCGTCTGGGAATCGAATTTCTAGGCGACTGGGATCCACTTGGGTGCCCATAAAATCAAAAGTACCGTCCGTTAGGGAAGTATTAGCCGTCAATTGTCCGTCGCCGGAACGACTCGTACGCCGCAATACCGCCGAAATCCTTGAAAGCAGTTCGTTGAGTCCGAAGGGCTTGGTCATAAAATCATCGCCACCGGCTTCCAAACTCGCAACTTTGATCTCCTCCCGATTTTCACCGGAAATGAAGATCGTCGGAATCGAAATACTTTTCTTTTTGAGGTCTTCGAGTAAAGACAATCCGTCCTTACCGGGGAGATTGAGGTCCAGTAGCATCAGGTTTGAGAAGGAGCGTTGCAAAAATTTTAACGCATCATCCGCGTTATAAAACTTCTGCGCGTCCATTCCGGAAACTTGCAACTGTTTCTCAATCAGCTCCGATAATTCGCTATCATCTTCGACGACTAAAATTAGAGGTTTAACTTTTGCTGCCATGATGAAAAATATCTATTGTATTTCTAATTTTCATGTCAAGAAAAATTTACCCCTTTTTATAATAAATTTTTAATCCCGTCCGTTTTATGAGTAAATACCTAGGGAAAATGGAAATTTTAAGCGAAAAACAAAAATATCAAAAAAAAAGATTGATTCCCTAAACACACCTGATACTACCTAGCCTAAAATTTTAAAAATGTCAATATTTTAGCTATGAAACCAAAAAAACGCATCATCATTTTAGGGGCAACGGGGTCCGTCGGCGCAACGGTTCTCGAAGAAATTGCCAGGAGTCGGGATCAATTTGAAGTGGTGGGGATTTCCTGCCATTCCGCCATCGATCGCGCCGAAAAAATCGCGAAATTATTTTCCGTACCTGCGGTGGCGGTCGTCGACGGGAAAATTCGGGTGCCGGGCGGTATGTGCAAAAATATTTTCCGCGGCGTAGACGGCCTTACGCAGATGGTCAATGCCCTGGAATTCGATGCGATTGTGGTTGCCATTTCCGGTGTTAACGGCCTCCGACCGACGCTGAGGGCAATCGATCGCGCTAAAACCGTTATTTTGGCGAGTAAGGAAGTACTGGTTATTGCCGGAGAAATGGTGATGGATTTGGCGAAAGCGAAGGGCGCGACTCTCCTCCCTTTGGACAGCGAACATAATGCCATTTTCCAGTGTTTAAAGGGCAATAATCGTTTTATTCGTTCCCTTTGGCTGACGGCTTCCGGTGGAAAATTTTGGAATGTTGATGGAGCGGCGATGGATAATGCGACCGCCGAAATGGTATTGCGGCATCCCAAGTGGTCCATGGGGCGGAAAATTACCGTTGATTCGTCGACGATGGCCAATAAGGGCTTGGAAATGATTGAGGCGATGCATTTATTTGGCGCCAAAGCGGAGCAGATTAGGGTTGCCATTCACCCCAGTTGTATCGTCCATTCGCTCGTGGAATTTTGTGACGGCAGTTTTTTAGCCCAGATGTCGCCGCCTTCCATGCGCTATCCCGTGCGCCATTGCCTCTTTTACCCCGAACGCACTTCCCTCCAGGAGCCGTCGCTGGACCTCTTCCGATTGGCTGAGCTGAAATTTTTCCCGCCCGATTTTAGGAAATTCCCGTGTTTGGGATTGGCTGCCGAAGTTGCTAGGGAAAGGCAAAGTAAGCACATCGCCTACAATGCCGCCAACGAGGTCGCCGTGGAATTATTTTTACAGGAAAAAATTGCTTTGAAATCCATTGCGGAAATAATCGCCGCCGTTTTGCCGAAGGTGGAAAATAGGACTTATGCGACCGTCGAGGAAGTTTTGGCGGTCGATCAAATGGTCCGCAGTAAAGCAGCGCAGTGGGCTAAAAGATTTTTTATTTAGCGCATTTGTGTAATTTTTATGTTTATGTAACAATTTTTTTATGCATGTATTTTTGTGGCTCAGTGCACGCCACAGCGCCACGTTTTAACTGCTAAAGTCTGACAATTTTTTGGAAATTTTAATTTTCTTGAGCGCGGATTAATTTTTTTTTAAGTTACAGGGTTATGGGCCTGGAAAATTTAGTCATCATGGGGAGTGGTTGTGCTGGGTTAGCGGCGGCGATTTATGCGGCTCGGGCGCGCTTAGATCCTTTGGTCATCGAGGGCGACCGGCCAGGCGGACAGCTAATAGAGACGGCGGACATTGAAAATTTCCCCGGGTTTCCCGACGGGATCGGCGGCTTTGAATTGATGTCCAACATGCGTCGGCAGGCGGAAAAATTTGGCATTCGGGCTCGATCGGGTGTAGTTGAGCGCGTCGATTTAAAGGAAAAAATGATTATTTGCGGAGGAGCTTCCTTTGGGACTCGGGCGATAATTATTGCGACGGGAGCTTCGGCCCGCAGACTTAATATTCCCGGGGAGAAGAAATTTTTTGGCGGGGGCGGCGTGAGTACCTGTGCGACCTGCGACGGTGCATTTTACAAAAACAAGACCGTTCTCGTGATCGGAGGAGGGGATTCGGCTTGCGAAGAAGCTCTTTTTTTGACACGTTTTTGTGAAAAAATTTACATCATCCACCGCCGAGATCGGCTCCGCGCCTCGAAAATTATGGCGGATCGCGTTCTATCACACCCCAAAATTGAGGTCCTGTGGGACACGATTCCCGTTGCGATTTGCGGCGAAAAAAAAGTGACCCACGCCCGCCTCAGTACCCAAAATGTGGAACGAAATTTGCCCTGCAGCGGCGTATTTTTAGCCATTGGCCACGTGCCCAATACGGCGATTTTTGAGGGCCAACTCGAACGCGACGCGGAAGGTTATATTATTGCCGAAGGCGTCCACACAAAATTTCCAGGAATATTCGTCGCCGGTGATTGCGCCGACCGCCACTACCGCCAAGCCATTACCGCCGCCGGAAGCGGTGCCGCCGCCGCCATTTCCGCAGAACGTTACCTTTTATGAACGATTCTTTTACATTTAAATTGGAAGAGCCACCAACCGTATCCCTGCGACCCTCGCGTTTTGCCGATTTTTTGGGGCAGACACGGGTTTTGGAGAAATTGCGGATCATGGCATCGGCCGCCCAACAGCGAAAAGAACCCCTCAATCATATCCTGCTAAGCGGACCACCCGGGCTCGGAAAAACGACGTTGGCCATGGTTTTGGCCGAGGAAATGCACGCCAATATCCGCGTCACATCGGGTCCCGCGATCGAAAAAGCCGGGGATTTAGCGGGAATGCTCACGGGTTTGGAGTACGGCGACATCCTGTTCATCGACGAAATTCACCGCCTCTCAAAAACTATCGAAGAATATTTGTACGCCGCGATGGAGGACTTTCGCATCGACGTGATGATCGATCAGGGCCCCAATGCGCGCAGTATCCGCCTCGATATCCCTAAATTTACCCTCATCGGCGCAACGACAAGGACGGGCCTTTTGACCGCCCCACTCAGAAGCCGCTTTACTTTGCAGACACGCCTGGATTACTACGGCGAAGGGGATTTATCAAAAATTATTGAACGAAATGCGAAAATTTTGAAAATTAGTATTGAGGGGGAAGCGGCGGCGGAGATTGCCCGGCGGTCACGTGGGACTCCGCGCATCGCCAATAATTTACTATTTTTTGTACGCGATTTTAGTCAGCAGGATTCGTCTGGGATTACGCTGGCGCACGCGAAGGAGGCTCTGCAGTTACTGGACATCGACGAGCACGGTTTGGACGAAATGGACAAGCGCATATTGGAGGTTATTGGGCAGAATTACGGAGGTGGGCCGGTGGGAGCGAATACGATTGCCATTGCTATTGGGGAGGAGCGGCAGACGTTGGAGGAGGTCCACGAGCCATTTTTGATCCAGGAAGGGTATTTACAGCGCACGCCGCAGGGCCGCATTTTAACTTCCAAAGCCTGGCAATTACTGGGGATTGACCGCGGGGAGAGAAATTTTTTTTAGGATAACTGGCGATAAATTGCAAACGCAACATTCCTAACAAAAATAAGACATAATATATATTATGCGAAATTAATGAAATTATCCACAATTCCAAAAACAGGACCCGCTTTGTGAATCAATAAAAAATATTAAAAATTTATTGAAATATTTCCGAAAATTTTTACGATGGATTAACTATGGATATTCGAAAAACATTGGGGTACCATTGCGATAAAAGTAGCATTTTGGAGGACGAAATGTTGCAGGAATATGTCAATTTCCGCCTCATATCCCTCGGATTAAATGCCCGTAAAGAAAATTTACCCATCATCCAAATCGCCGAACCCCTGCTGTCCTCCGCTAACGACCTGCGCCGCCTGCTCCCTAACTATAATTGCCCAGCCGATCAGCGCATTGTCGATTTTTGTGAGCGCTATTTTGCTGACCTCCCCGCCACGGAAAAACATGCCTGGATCCCCCGTAATACCTTCATTAGCGATCGCCACGGCGTGTCCCGTACCCTCTCTCTCCCCCCCAATGCCGATGAATTCCACTCCGAATACGTCGACAGTTACCGCGTTTACCAGGGGATTTTACATAACCCCAAAATCGATAAGCGGACCACAAAGGATGTTTTTCATATCGTCGAGGGCGAATTGGGTGTCCCCGCGGATAAAATCGAAGTGCCTAAACTCGCCTTTGCCCGGATGTTGGCCCACGCTTGCCGCCCCCCTAAAAACATCCTCGAGTTGCCCTTTACGTCGACGCAGCAGAAAAAAGCTTACACCTTCGTCTCCGGTTACCTAAAACCCATTATTTGTCCCAAAGTCCCCGATTATTGCTGCGAAAAATGTATGGAGATTCGATTTTTCGTACCCGGATCGCTGGTCAATTTTTTGGATATGGTCGAGAGTATTTTTGGGACCGCCGGCTCACCCACCTCCCCGGAAAATGATCCCGCCATGGACCCGGAAACGTGGACCGGCCATACCGGTTGCATCATCGTCGCCCCCCACCTAACCCTTCTAACCAAAAAAGAACTCGGATTACCCCACTCCTCCGAAGCGACGGAACGGCAAAGGCGTCAAGGGATGTGTTGGGAAAAGGATGACGAATGTTACCACGGCGGCAAACCTTTCAAAGTCATGGTACGCGACAAAAGCGGCGTCATTATCTCGATCATCGCCGACAGCTACAACGGCTACGGGAAAAAGGAAATCAAGACGCAGATGAGTTATTCGGCGAATTTATTTGGTTTATGCGAGGAGGAACACTCGGGGGGCGCACTGGCTAACCCGCGCTATAACCTCGGCGACGACTTCCAAATGGATTATATCGAAAAATCGCAGCAAACAATGGCTTTTTTAACAAAATATTACGACCAGCAAATCGATTTTCAACGGGAGGGCTACGGCATCGATCGGCAATTCCCCAATGTCATTTACGTCCCGGGCGACGCCCATTTTTCGAAACTCAACCAGACCATTACCTGGCCATCAAACGGCTCAGCGAGCCAGCTGCGGATCGTCCCCGATTGGACCTACGTGCTGCCCAACGGCTACCAAGTTGAGTTGAAAAAGGACCCCCGATCCCACCAATGGCAACTCATCGGTACGGTCGCCGAAGGCGTTTTTTGCCATAAACCATCGACCGTATCGGGCGGCGGCAAGTCGGAGATTTCGAAGTCGGTGGATGACAATATCGTGGCCGGGAGCTCCATGATCCGGGATTTCGAAAGCGATTGCGCCACGGTGGAAACCATATTGCAAATGGACTTTTCAAACCGTTATAAAAATTCCGATAAAAAAACGCTAAAAATCCTGGACCGCAAGCGGTCCCTCGGCTCCGTCGTGAAGATGTTTCAGCGGAGCGAGGAGCAAACGGACGAATATAATCACTGGCTCCAAACGGTCCCAACCAATATCAAAGAACTCATTTACATTTTAAAATTGCACTACCGCGAAAGTTGGGGGAAGGATTGGAAAAAATATTTTTCGGTCGACCTCATTAACGGCGTCGCCGGCCACGAATTGAAGTACCTCAACCAGAAAATAATGGCGCGCTATCTACGGGTCGGCCTGCGCTCGGACCACTCCTGGAACCTATTTTCCCTGCGCGAAGATTTCTACGCTTCGCGGAAAATTTCGATGGAAGACGATATCACCGCCAGCGTGACCGTCCCCGTTGCGCCGCTAAAAATTTTACAAAAACCTTACCATTCTGTAAAATTCGTGGAAAATTGCGAATACCGCCTTTACCAGCGCCCCGACGATGCCATTAACCCCGGCTACGACCACGAAGCGGAGTACGAAATGACTTTGCCCAATTCCTTTATCTGCAATTACCAGCCTCTGACTAAACCCGATGTGCGAAAAATTGTCGAAGATAGCATAAAATTCTCCCAATACACGCCGACCATGCAACAATTTTTAGAACAATTTTTACAGGATGAGCGTGCCCCGGCATACGTCGTTTGCCCTTCCCACCAACGCTCCATGCCCAACGGAAAATTGAGTAGCAATATGCGCTATTTGCAGGACCGCAAAGATATTACGGACCGGCGCCTCATGCATATTACGGAGACGTGTATGCGCCTGGCACGGGGGATTTCGGCCGATCAGCCCCTCTACTACGCCGTGGACGTGGTGATCGCAGGCCGCCGCAATAATGGTCCCGAGGACGGCATACAGCCATTGTCCGTCCATAACCCCCTCCATTACTTCGAATTACCGGAATTATTCATGGAATTCGCCTCCAATATGACGGGGAAGTCGCCGTCGACTACCGGCGCGGGCCTGGAAGGAGTCATGACAAAGGCGCCATTCAACGCCCTAAGCCAAATCGTCGACCTCAATAACGCGTTTTTAAGTTTTGTGGTAAGTGGCTACGAGGGGTACATTTCTTCGGCGGGAGTCGTTGGGCCGCATATCAGGGTCGGCCACGATATTTCTTACATCATCCCGGAAATTTTTAGCCGCATGAAACCCGAAGAACGTGACCCGAAATTTTTAATCGCCAATGGTTATTTGGAGTGCTGCTGCGATTTCGAGTACGAGGGGAAGCGCGTCGAAGCGAGTCGTTTGGGTTATCGCATTAACAGGGAATTTACGGTGACGTTTTTGGGGCGAATTCTGACTGCACCGGAGACGGTTTTTTCCGAAGAGATGTTACAGCCGGAAAAGCAGAATATGGAAATTTTTGCCGACAGTATGGCGAATATTGTGGATGCCCATCGGCGTGCTGCGCTACAATTTTTCGAGGACGGGAGCATTCACCACGCCTGCCCCCCCATTCGGGCGCTTCTACACATCATGGCCCACGGCGATTACGAGGGGATGCGGCTGGGGAGTCCGGAATTTCGCCGATTATTTGACCGAAAAATCATCATGGAAAGCGATTGGTACCAGGAGCGGTTGCTGACTTGCCAGACCATTCACGTCCACCACCTGCGCCGCTGCGTCCGCCATATGAAAATATTCGCTAAAAAGGAGTATAATGGGGAATACGTGCGCTCCATGTGCATCCGCAAACGCATCGAAAATTGCCAACGGCGCCTGGAATACGTGAGCTCCGACTGTTACCTGAAGGACATCCAGGGGACAATTGGCGCTGACCCGATGGTACTCACAAAATCCGAAATCTCGGCCGATCCACAGTCTACCGGAAAAGTCGATCCGTAATTTTTCAAGGAATTCTTTTGATAAAATGGAAAATTTTCTAATGAAATCTCAATCCCATCGATAAAGCCTCCCCCCTTTTTACACAAAAAATAAAAATTAATAAAAATATTAAATAAAACTCACTAAATCAACCGTGCCTGCCGTGGATACCCGCTGCACTCAACAATACCTACCAATAATGCCAATAAAATGCTAGGCGACGTTGGGCAAATTCCCCATAAAAGTTCTTTACGCCTGAACAAATATTCATATCAGAACCCGCATACAACTATGTCCGATCGAATTGAATGGTGTATTATAAGGCTGAGGGACGACTACAAATGGTGGGTCGAAAAAATGAGCAATGACATTAATATCGATGCAGATTACGCGGGGATTATCGATCCGCGGCAATTCGAACACATCATCGAACTCGCTTCCCCACTGACGGAATACGGTCTGCGCAACGAAATTATCGAAAATGCATTCCTAAAATTCCGCATACAATCGGAGTTGCCGGGCAATCAAGCTAAAATAAATTTTACGACGGCGAAGGCCCTTTCCTCCGAAGAACCCCTGTTCATGCTCCCCAATATCATCGGGGATAACGAAGGCCCCTACGTGGAATTTATCGACCACATCATCCGCCTGAGAATTAAGCTGCTGAACGATTTAATCGATTTTAAAGTGCCGATCAACGCGGAAGAAATCGAGGAATCGATGCGCGAAAAGTATCAGGAGAAGTACACCGAGGGGAGTAACGTCCACATTTTTGACGAAGTCGTCGACATTTTGGAGTACACACCTTCGGGCTACGATGTCACGAAGCGCGGGGAATTTGAGGAGGAGGAGGAAAATGAGGAGGAAGCTTATCTCGGGGAAAGCGAGAATTTCGAGGTCGACGAGATCGAATGGGATGACGAGGAATTACAGAAATTGGAAGTCGTCGAGTGATGATTGACGTAAAAAATACCATTCCCCACCGCGATCCGTTCCTCTTTATCGACCGCGTCACTGCGTTGGAGGGCAATAGAATTGTGGCGGAAAAGACATTTTCCGGGGCCGACGATTTTTACAGGGGGCACTACCCGGGCAACCCCATTACGCCGGGCGTCATCCTCTGCGAAACGGTATTTCAGACGGCTGCCGTTCTGATTTTGAAGCTTTTTCCTTTGCTTGAGATGCGCGTCCCGGTGCTCGCGAAGATAGAAGAGGCGCGTTTTCGGTCAATTGTAAGGCCGAATGAACCGCTAGCGATCGCGGTGGAATTCCGGGAAAAAGTCGGGAAATTTTTCTTCATGGCCGGAAACATTTCCAAAGGAGAAACCGCCGTGCTGAGAACAAAATTTTCCCTGGCATTGGCTTAAAATTCCGTTTAAAAAAGCCGTTTTTCACGTATTTCTGCGAGCATCAAATCGATCGCGCAATCGATACCGTGGCTACCTTCGATGGATTTGTCCTTTCGGGAGCGCAGGGAAATCTTCCGGTTGGCCTGCTCCTGATTGCCGACAATGAACATATAGGGGATTTTTTCCAACTCGGCGCGGCGAATTTTTGCACCCAATTTTTCCGAGGACTCGTCGACGGAAGCCCGTATCCCCGCTCGGCGCAAATACCCCAAAATTTCCTGCGCATAGGGAATATTTTCGTCGTTGAGCGGGAGGAGACGCACCTGCTCCGGAGCAAGCCACGTCGGGAAATCCCCAGCAAAATGCTCGATCAGTATCCCGCAAAAACGTTCCATAGAACCAAACGGCGCCCGATGAATCATCACCGGCTGATGCAATTTGTTGTCGCTGCCCACGTAACTAATATTAAAGCGCTCCGGCAAATTGTAGTCGACCTGCACCGTCCCCAATTGCCACTCCCGCCCAATGACATCTTTTACAATAAAATCAATTTTTGGGCCGTAAAATGCCGCCTCTCCCGGTGCCAGCGAGTAGGGAACGCCCAGCGATTTCGCAGCAATTTCCAGTGCTTTTTCCGCCTTACTCCACGATTCGTCACGCCCAATGTATTTATCCGACTGGGGGTCGCGCAAACTGACGCGTGCCTTGAAATCGGACATGCCCAGCGTCGCAAAAATCGTCTTGACGAGACCAAGACACTCAGCAATTTCCTGGGGTAACTGCTCTTCCGTGCAAAAAATGTGGGCGTCATCCTGCGTAAACCCACGCACCCGCGTCATCCCACTTAACTCGCCGGATTGCTCCCAGCGGTACACGGCAGCGAATTCCGCCAATTTTATCGGCAGCTCGCGGTAAGAACGCCCCCGCGAAGCGTAAATTTTAATGTGCCCCGGACAATTCATCGGCTTCAGTAAAAACCCGTCCAACGAACCCTCCTCAAGGCCGTTCATCAATTCCGAACACGTCAAATTCGGGTTATTTTCAAGGGTCGCGCGTTCGGCGATGGGCGGGTATTGCGCGTCTTTGTAGTAGGGAAAATGCCCCGACGTGCGGAATAAATCCAGCTTGGCGACGTGTGGCGTCGAAACCATCATGTACCCCAATTTTTCCAGTTCCGACGAAATAAATTTCTGCAGTTCCGTGCGAATAATATTGCCTTTTGGGAGCCATAAAATGAGTCCCGGCCCAACCGCGTCGTCAATCAAAAATAACTCGAGCTCCTTGCCAAGCTTGCGATGATCCCGTTTTTTCGCCTCCTCCATCCGAGTGAGGTAGGTATCGAGCGCCTCCCGCGAATGGAAGGCGGTCCCGTAAATGCGCTGTAATTGTCGATTTTTTTCGTCACCGCGATAGTAAACGCCGGCGATGGAAAGCAGTTTAAATGCCTTTATTTCGCGGGTACTGGAGACGTGGGGGCCGCGGCAAAGGTCAGTAAAATCGCCATTTCTGTAGATCGAAATCTCCTCGCCCTCACCGATGTCGCGCAGCCGCTCCAACTTGTAGGTTTGTTTTTTTTGAGAAAAAATTTCAAAAGCCTCTTCCCGGGAAAGGACGCTGCGTTCGAAGGTTTGGTCCTGATCGATGAGTTTTTGCATCTCCGCCTCAATTTTCTGGAGATCTTCCGCCGTGAATTTGTCTTCGCAATCAAAATCGTAGTAAAATCCATCCTCCGTCGCAGGACCAATGTCGAACTTTACGCCCGGAAATAAATGGGCCACCGCCGCCGCTAAAATATGTGCCGCCGAATGGCGAATTTTTAGAAGTTCCGAATCCACGGAATGAAAAAACGCGTGAATCTCCAATTGTCAAGCACTTTTTCAAGCGTATTTGCCGCGCCCAGATCGATGCCAATGTCGTGGGATAAAAAACGCAGGGCCTCGCCAAATGTACCTTTTTCAAGCGCTTCAATAGTAAACCTTGTCCAAAAATAGTCCGTGGGGGGGCGCCGTCGTCATCCTCTCCCGGCGAATTTTTTTGTAAAAACAATCTAAAACATAGTCGCCATCGATCCGACCTAGCCCAACGTCCAATAGCGTCGCCGCTAGCGTGCGCACCATTTTGTAAAGATAGCCGCTCCCCTCCGTCTCCAGCCGCAAATCGCGATCCCGTAGGAAAAAAGATAGTTGGTACAAAATTTTCTCCGGATTTTCTGCGGAATTGTCGCCGCGAATCGCCCCAAATGCCGAAAAATTGTGTTTCCCTAAAAAATATTTCCCCAAAGCATTCATCGCCAAAAGATCAATAATTCGGTCCCCAATCGACCACTTGTAACGCCGCTCAAAGGGAGAAGCGTAGCCCAAATAAATTTGATAAATATAGCGTTTTTTTTTGGCCGAAAACCGCGCGTGAAAAGAAGGATCGGCCTCCCGTACCCGCGTAATTTGAATGCCCGCAGGTAATCCGCAGCGGAAGGCGCGCAGTAATTTATCGGCGCCGTGGGACCAAAGGGCGTCGAAGTGGAAAACTTGGCCACGGGCGTGAACCCCAGCATCGGTGCGCCCACTGCCATGAATGCGAACCGGAATACCAAAAATAACCGCTAGACGCGCCTCGATAAAATCCTGAATAGTACGGCCATTGGGTTGACTCTGCCAGCCACAAAAATCCGTCCCATCGTACCGACATTCACACAGCCAACGCATGAAATTTTACTCACTTGGCACATCCCCAGCGCCAGGTAAAGGGATATAAAACAAAAATAGCCTTGCCAATAACCTCGCCATTCGGCACAAATCCCCAACCGCGACTGTCGTAACTATGGGGGGAATTATCGCCCATCGCGAAATAACAATTGTCCGGGACTTCCACTATGCAGCCCCTCTCCAGCGCCCCACTATTCGCGTAGCCGGGATATTTTTCAATTTGTTTACGATTTAATTCAAAGGCTTTGGCGCCTTCGATGGGCCGGCCATTGCGGTACAACGTACTGTCCTGCACCTGCAATATATCCCCGGACAAGCCCACTAGGCGTTTGATGAAATATTTGTCATCGTAATTGAGGCGATCGATATTTCGCGTGCGAAAAACAAAGGGATCTCCGACCTTCGGCGGCAAAAAATGGTAACTGATTTTATCCACGAAAAGCATATCGCCGGCGAGAATATCGAAGTTAAAAATATCTTCCCCGGCGGATTTGGTGATCTTCGTATCCAGATAATTGACCCGATCTTCGCGGCCATTTTTACTAATTTTTAGCGGATGTATGCGTGTGGAGCGGTCCAGGACTTCATTCCACGATCGCGCTTTGGGGAATAGCGTTGCCAGCGCCACGTCGTCGAAGCAAAATTCCAAGGGCACGCGCAGTGTTGATTGCCGCTCTCCCACTACAAATGTATATTCCCTTTCCTGCGCAGGGAATAGTCCAAACCATTTCCGCGTATCCACGACTTTATAATAGAGTATGCCGCCGTAGGGGCTCATTTTATCGTTTTGGGTAGCAATGGGGATTTTAAGGGTACCCGCATCCTGGGCTTGGGCATTGAAGTTGGACGCCCCCAGAAACATCCAGCGCCTGATTTTTTCCGGGATACTTCTCCGGCCTTCGACGAGTTCGTGGGTCATACCGGCGTAGGTCGGCCACATGGAATTCGTAGGGATACGGAAAGGTTGGAAGAAGAAAGTCCGGACTGCGATCGCTAAAATTGCCGCAAATAAAAAAACTTCCGCATTTTCTACGACTCCCGACGCGGGATAGACGCTGCCTCCGATGGATTGGAGCAACCGTTCGATTTCGTTGAGACTTTTGTAAGCCTCCGTTTGGGGCAGAGATAGGGCGTCGCCGATGCGCTTACGTGCGTCCGAAAGGCGGCTAAATTGTTCCGCATTCAAAATATCTTTACGATAATTTTCAATTTTATTCGCTATCTCGGACAAATACTTCGCCCAATCCCTGATTTTATTTTTTTTGAAAAACATTATATCACCCAATCGTAAGAAAAATTTGACAAAAGTTCCGCGCCATTTTCGCGCACGACGGCGACATCTTCGATGCGGACGCCGCCCATTTCGGGGTAATAGAGGCCTGGTTCGACGGTCACGATTTCGCCCGTTTGCAAGGTATAATCGCGGCTGCCGATCGATGGACTTTCGTGTAAATCCAGGCCCACGCCGTGGCCCGTGGAGTGAAAAAATCCCGTTGAATTCGTCGAAGGATAGCCCATATCCGCGAACATTTTTACATTATTTTCATGAATTTCTTTTCCATTTTTTCCGGCGCGGATTTCCCCGATCGCCCGCGCTTGGACCCTTTTGACGGCGTCGTACATTTTTACTTGTTTTTTACTGGGCGTTCCCTTTAAAAATGTCCGCGTCATATCGCCGTAATAGCCGGTTTCGAGCAGGCGCGGGAAGACATCGACCACAATAAATTCGTTCGCCCGAAGCGCTCCGCTGCCGCGATTGTGGGGGTAAGCCGCCTGTTCGCCGCAGCTAACGATCGTCTCCTTGGCAACGGCGCCCCCGGAAAAACATACGCCCGCGATCTCCGAACGAACCCATTCCGATGTTAAAATTTTGTCATTATAATGTAAAAATCCATCGGCGATTTCTGCTTCCGCCAGCAGTAAACGAACGCGCTCAAATGCTCCGGAAATGATCGCACACGCCCGACAAATCTGATCCACCTCCTCGGGGGATTTTACGGAACGCTCCGGTAAAAATTCTCCCTCCGTTACCCTAAAAGGCAAGCGCCGCTCCTGCAATTCCAATAGCAAGTAGGCCGGGAAATTTTGGGGCAATTCGAGCGAATCGCGGGGAAATTTTTCACATATACACTGAATTAAATCGGCTACACCGGGATTTTTTTGTTGCGTCCAATCGCCGGGGAGCGAAATTTCGTCGAAGGAGGAATTCCGCCGCAACTCGTCGATATCCAG